>DATLEG010000075.1:0-3787 GCA_035525465.1 Saccharimonadales bacterium (SeqCode) | reverse complement strand
CGTCACGCCGGCCCACCGCGGCGTCGCTCAGGATCGCCGGCGTCTTTTCGGTGATCCCCATGCCTCAACCCTCCTGGCCCGCGAGGACAAGAAGACTGCGGTCCCGACCGGATTCGAACCGGCGATCTCGTCCTTGACAGGGACGTATGCTAGGCCGCTGCACCACGGGACCTGAGCACAAAAAGCGGCAAGACCGGGCGATCGCCCGTCAAGCTCCCCTTGCGCGCCGCTCCATTCTGCCTCATCCGCACGCCGGACATAAAGAGGCGGCGAGTGCGCTTCCTTTCACTCGCCGCCCCTGCCGGTGTGGCCATGGTCAGAATGCGGGCTAGGCCAGCGCCGCCTCGCGGCGCATCGATCTGGTCACTTCGGTCGCGACCCGGCTGGTCCGGGCGAGCCCGACGAGGGTGAAGTCCAGGCCCGCATCTTTCAGCTCGTCGTATCCAAGCCCCTTGTAGAGCCGATTGCCCGCCACGTAGCACATCTCGTCGTACAGCTGCGGCCACTCGACCTCACGCCGCTTGTAGCAGAACGTGATGAAATCGATCGCCAACGCGGCGATCCGCTCCTCCGCCATCCCCGGTCCTCCATCTGCGACCTGCGCATCATCACGACCGGCGCCCGGTCAGGACAAGGTCCTTTGTCCACGACCTTCTCCACACATCCGTCCACACGCCGGGCGCGGGCCTTCCACATTCGGTCCACAACTTCACAACTTCGCGGCGGGTCCGGTGGCCAAAGTGAAATGGGGACCTCAGCGGATGCGGCGGTCCGACAGCCGCTTCCGGGCAGCGGGCTCGGTCGCGCTCACGCGATCAAGGGCGGCGTCTCCGAACCGGGCACGCACCGCGTCAAGGGCGGCGTTCAGGCGCGCCGTGCGAGCGCCTTCGAACAGACCCAACTGCTCGCTGGCGACGAGCCCGTTGGCGCTGATCCCGACCAGGCGCACCGGCGCCGCGCGCCCCGCGGCCAGATCGGCCGCCAGCGCGGCGCGGAGGAGGGCGCGCGCGGTCTCGTAGAGACGCAGATCGTCGTCGGTCGGCTCGGCCAGGGTGCGCTGCCGGCTGCGGGTCTCGAATGGCGCGACCCGTAGCTTGAGCGTGATCGTCCGGGCCCGGCTGTTGCCGGCCCGCAGGCGACGACCGACCCCTTCCGCGAGCCGGAGCAGCGTCGCCTCGATCTGCGCCGCGTCCCGAGTATCGCGCTCGAAGGTGTACTCGTGGCCCACCGACTTCGCTTCGATCTCGGGCTCGACGGTCGACGCGTCGACCCCCCTCGCGCGCTCCCAGATCGACCGTCCGTGCTCGCCGAAGCGGGCCTGCAGCAGCGCGGGGTCGGCCACGGCAAGGTCGCCGATGGTCCGCATCCCCAGACCCTCGAGCACGGCGCGGGACTTGGGGCCCACGCCCCAGAGGCGTCCGAGGGCCAGCGGAGCGAGGAACGCGGCTTCCTGGCCCGGCGGGACGATGACCAGGCCATCCGGCTTGCGCAGATCCGAGCCGATCTTCGCGCAGAGCTTGTTCGTCGCGATCCCGACCGAGAGCACCAGGCCGAGCTCCTCCCGCACCGCACGCTTGAGCTCCCGGGCGATGGCCTCCGCGCCGCCGAAGAGCGCCAGCGTCGCGGTGATGTCGAGGAACGCCTCGTCCAGCGAGATCGGTTGGACCAACGGCGTCCGCGCGGCGAAGAGGGCCATGACCGCGTCGGAGGCGGCGGCGTAGGCGGCATGATCCCCCGGGACGAAGATCCCCTGTGGGCAGAGCGTGGCCGCGGTCCGCAGGGGCATCGCCGAACGGACGCCGAAGGCGCGGGCCTCATACGAGGCCGCACTCACCACCCCGCGCTCCTGCGGACCGCCGCCGACGATGACCGGCTTGCCCCGGTACTCCGGATGGTCGCGCTGCTCGACCGAGGCATAGAACGCGTCGAGATCGCCGTGCAGGATGGTGCGCGTCGGCGCTCCGGCCGGCGCGCTCACACCGCCACGCCATGCCGCTTCGCTTCCGGCTCGATGAACCGGACGAGCCGCTCACCCTCCTCGGCGAGGGCGGCGCGGTCGACCCGGGAGATCTTCGCGAACGGCGTGACGGTGAGCACCGCCTCGCCCCGGACCACGGCGGTCGTCCAGCTGCCGGCGACCATCCCGTCGACGAGGATCGTCTGCACGACATCGCCGTTCTTCATGATCACCGCCTTGCGGTACGCCTCCGGAAGGATCCGCACGCGCTCCGGGGCCGCATAGGCCAACAGCGTGCTGTCCCATTTCGGCAGGAATCGGACCGGTGCCGGCGACTCCGGATCCGGCCGGGGCGATCCGGTGAGATCGAACAGCTCGCGGCCGCGCGCATCGCGGAACCGGGTGATCCCCCGGATGCGGGCGAGCGACTCCCGGATGAGCGGGGTGCGGATGGAGCTCCAGGAGCCGACATCGTCGACGGTAGCCGGACCAAAGGCGCCCAGATGCCGTGTGACGACGTGGTCCGTGGCCGCAACGATCGACGGCTCCCGCCAGCCGGTGACCCAGCTCCGGCCGGCGACGTACCCGCCGGTGCGGTAATGACGCCAGGTGCCGCTGGGCGGGGTGTGGACCATCGCGCCGCGGTTGAAGACCAGGCGCCTGATGAGATAGCGCTGGCGGTCACGATCTCCTGGGGCGGCGTGGTCGATGAACGAGGCCAGCTCGTCGAAGGAGCGGGGCGTCGTCGCGGTGTACCGACGCAGCCGCGCCTCGAGGGCATCCATGTCGATGCCGTCCTCGAGCTTCGGGTTCCGCCAGAGGTCCGTCCGGGCCGCGGCCGTCGCGACGGCGTATAGCGGAAACTCGGCTGCGCTCAGCAGGTGCAGGGTCCCGCGCATGACCGTCGCCTTCACCACGGTGTGATCGGCGAGGGCGCCCTCCAGATCCGGGATGGCGAACCGGACGAGCCGGGACCACAGGCCGATGTACGGGGCGGGAGACCACTGGGCCTGAAGACCGGCGAGCCGCGCGATGGCGGTCTCGGCGGCGATGGCAGCCCGCTTCAGCAGCAACTGACGCTCCAGAAGCGCGCGACCCAGCGCGCGGTCGCTGAGCATCGGGAGGGCGGCCAGGGCGGAGCGGTCGGTCACGCGGGGCACCAGGGGAGGCTAGGACAGCCGGCGGATGACCCCGATGACCTTGCCCTGGATCTTGACCTCGCGGGCGTAGATCGGCTCCATCTCGCTGTTCGCGGGCTGGAGGCGGACCCGGTCGCGCTCCTTGTAGAAGCGCTTCAAGGTCGCGCTGTTGTCCTCAAGGATCGCGACCACGATCTCGCCGTCGCGCGCGGTGCTCTGGGGCTGCACGACGACGTAGTCGCCGTTGTCGATGTGGTCTTCGATCATCGACTTCCCGCGGACCCGAAGGACGAAGGTGTCGTGGCCGGCCGCGAGCTCGCTGGGGAGCGCCATCGTTTCGTGCTCTTCGTTCACGTAGATCGGCTGGCCGGCGGCGATCTCACCCACGATGCGGGCGCTGACGAACTGGGCGGCCGCGGCTCGGGCGGCGGCCGCACCGGGGAGCGAGAGCGCCCGTGAGCGCGTGGCGACCTTCTCCAGGCGGCCGTCCTTCTCGAGCTTGGTGAGGTGATGGTGGACGGCCGAGGTGGAAGCCAGGCCGACCGCTTGAGCGATCTCCCGCACGCTCGGCGGGTAGCCGCGCTCGGCGACGGTCTCGCCGATGAATTCCAGGATCCGCTCGGCCCGCTGCTGGTCCTGTTTGGTCATGTCGTGAGGGTAACCGAACGGATGTTCAATTGTCAAGGTCCGG
>DATLEG010000174.1:0-6924 GCA_035525465.1 Saccharimonadales bacterium (SeqCode) | reverse complement strand
CGCGCCGGCGACTCGCATTACGACACGATCTCGGCCTTCATCAAGAGCGTCCGCGGGTCCGATCCGGACGCCTCGCTCTACTGGCTCCTCCGGATGATCGACGCGGGCGAAGATCCGTTGTTCATCGCCCGCCGTCTGGTCATCCTCGCGGCGGAAGACGTGGGTCTCGCCGACCCGCAGGCGCTCGTGCTCGCCTCCGCCGCGCAGCAGGCGGTGCACCTCATCGGGATGCCGGAGGGGTATTACCCGCTGGCCGAGGCGACGCTCTACCTCGCCGCGGCACCGAAGTCCGACTCGGTGAAGGCGGCACGGGCTCGGGTCATGGCCGACCTCGAGGGCACGCGTGCCGACCCGGTGCCGCTCCATCTACGGAACGCGGTCACCAGCCTGATGCGGAGTCTGGGCTACGGCAAAGGCTATCGCTATGCGCACGAGGCCGAGGATCACGTCGCGCCCGAGGAGACATTCCTCCCCGACGCCCTCGGCGACCGGCGGTACTACGTGCCGACGGCGATGGGTGCCGAGGGCGAGATCAAGCGCCGGGTCGAGGCACTTTGGGACCGCCGCCAAAGCGCGCGAGCAGCAGACCGAGCTCGAACAGGAGATACATCGGTACCGCCACGATCGTCTGATTGAACGGATCCGGCGTGGGCGTGATGATCGCGCCGACCAGGAATGCAAGCAGGAAGACGTACCGGCGCTGCTTGGCCAACCACGAGCGCTTCAGGATCCCGGTCCGGCTCAGTCCGAAGATGATGATGGGGATCTCGAAGATCAGACCCATCGCGAGGATGAACGTCGTGACGAAGGAGATGTATTCCGATGCCCGTAATTGATTCTCGATGACCGCGCTGCCGAAGTTGATGAGGAACTGGATCGAGCTGGGAAGCAGCACGAAGTAGCAGAACGCCATCCCGACGATGAACAGGATGAGCGCGAAGGGTCCAAGGGTGAGCAGGAACCGTCGCTCGTTCGGCCGAAGCGCCGGATCCACGTAGGCGTAGATCTCGTAGAGGAGCACCGGCATCGCGAGCGCCAGGCCGCTGAAGAGCGAGACCCGCATGTAGGTGGTGAAGTTCTCGGTGGGGCTGAGGGCGACCAGCCGCGCGACGCCGGAGGGCGCTTTCAGGATCTCGATGATCTGGGTCGCGAACACGAAGGAGAACGCGGTCGTCACCAGGACGGCGAAGGCCGCGACCATGAGTCGGCTCCGAAGCTCCCCCAGGTGCTGCATCAGGGACAGCTCTTTGTCGCGCTCGCCGGCCGTTCCGGTCACCCCGCAAGGGTAGAATCATGGTCGACCCTTCGCATCCGCGTTCCCGCCTCACGCCCCCGTAGCTCAGTGGATAGAGTGCAGGCCTCCGAAGCCTGAAGCCGCGGTTCGAGTCCGCGCGGGGGTACAGGCCCGATCGTCGTCCCCATCAGCCAACACGCACGCCCGGCCCGGACCGGGCTTCGCCCGGGCCGAGCCGCACCGGCCCCCGCGACCGAAGCAGCCGCGAAGCGGCAGCGAAGGAAGCAGGGATCAAAGGAAGCAGGATCAACAGGCATGACTCCTGCATACCCCTTCTCCTGGCGCACCTTGAGTGGTGCAGCGGAGGTATGAAGTGGGTCTGATCCTGTTCCTCATCATGGGACTCATCGCGGGCTTCATCGCGCGCGCGCTCGTCCCCGGTCCGGACTCGATGGGCTGGGTCGGCACGATGGTCCTTGGGGTCATCGGCTCGTTCATCGGCGGGACGCTCGCCGCGCTCCTGTTCGGCGGGTCGCTCGACCTGAACGCGGCCGGCATCATCGGCTCGATCATCGGCGCGATCATCGCGCTGTTGGTCTGGCGTCGAGTCGGTGGCCGTCGGAACGTCACGGTCTAGTCAGCCGATCGGTGCGGGGGCGGCCGTCGCTCCCGCACCGGTCAGCTCGTCTTCGCTCGTGCTAGTGCGTGACGACCTCGCCGTCGGCGGGGAACAGTCGGGCGATATGCATCCAGAATTTCCCGAAGCGGCTCTTCACCAGCCACTCCTCGCCGTTGGGTGAGGCGTGGACCAGGATGCCCTCGCGCCACTCGTCGGAATGCGCGGGGCAATAGCGGACCCGGGTGCCCGGCCGAAGATCGTCGCTCGGAATGCTCATCCGGGAAGAACGATAGCCCCCGGGCCACGCTCGTCCATGCGGCGGACGAATTCACCGAACAACGGCTCGACGAACTCATAGCGCCCGCGGCCGAGCCTGGCCACCAGGCCGCGCGCCTGGAGCGCCTCGAGCGACCGCAGGACCTCCGCCCGGGGGACCTCGACGCCATCCTTTGCGCTGGCGTACAGGACCGCCCGGTGGGCCACCCGCTTGGCGACCTGCTGGAGGTACTTGCCCTTCGCGAGGTCGGCCCAGTGGAGGGCGAAGGGCCGCTCCAGCTCCCGCAGGGTCTGCTCGGTGGCCACCGCGACCGCGTCGCCGGTGACGGTGCGCAGACCCGCGTCGCGCATCAGGTAGTACAGCGCGCCGCAGAGCTGCATGGTGTCTTGTGGATGCCCGCCGGTCGCATCGAGCAGCCGGTCGATCTCGGCGTCGGCGATCGCGATCTTCCGCTCGGCGAACTTGTCGCGGATGTAGGTCAGCCAGTCATCCGGATCGATCCCGAACCGGTGACCACCGGCATCGGTGAGGTCCTGGGGGAGCGCGAAGCGGTAGAACGCATTGCCCTTCTCCCCGAAGAGCTGCTCGAGGATCCCCTCTTCCGATCCGAGGAACGCGTACGCGACTCCCCGCTGGGACTGGAAGTGGGTGCGCATCACATCGAAGACCCGCGGACCCAGCTGGCCGGCGGCCTGGAATTCGTCGAACGCGATGACGACCCGCTTGCCGCTCTTCGTCGCCAGCGCGTGCGGGAGATCGAGGGCCCCGTCGAAGAACCGCTGCGCGTTCTTCTCTCGGGCGAGCTCGAGGACCAGTTCGAGGTGCTCGTACCGCACCTTCACCGTCGGTCGCATCCCGGCAGCGATCGCCTTGGCCTGTTCGAACGATCGCTCGACACCCGAGACGTTCTCGAGGAGCGCGTCCACGAGCCGCTCACCCAGACTGCGAAGATCGGTCGCGCCGAGACAGTCGATGTACGCGGTCAGGACGCCCTTGCGCCTCAGCCGCCGGAGGATCTCCAGCAGCACCGAGGTCTTCCCGATGCGCCGGGGCCCGGCGATGAGCAGGTGATCGCCATCACCGAGACGCGCACCGGCGCGCCGGATGTAGGCCTCACGCCCGACCAGATCCGCGGCCGGGACGGGCCCGCCGAGGGGAAAGTGCGGTGCGGGAAGCGTCGTCTTGGTGAATGGCCGTGGCATCGCGTCTAAGTATACCCATCACGTATACAAATGATGCTTGGGATGCATGCTGCCGCGCGCGGGCGGGCGGCGCCGCGCCGCCGGCCCGGTACGATGGCCGGGTGGGTCCGATCGTCGCGATCCTCGTGCTCGTGCTGGGAGCGGCCGGCTACCGGCTGACCCGCGCTCCCCGGCGCACGCCCGGAGCCCAGGCCGAGCTCGACCGGGCCGTGGCGGCGATCGATCGCGAGCTCGCGGCGGATCTCGAGCTCACCGCGATGTTCGACCAGACCAAGCAGGCCTTCGTCCTCGAGAATGGCCAGTACGGCCTCCACGCCGGAACGATCGGGCGGGAGATCCCCGAGGCGGCGGCCTTCGTGGCCGATCTCTACGAGCGTCTTCCGTCCGCCGAGTCGGCGATGGAACGGCGCGGTCCCGCCGGCTCCCTCAGGGACGCCGATCGGGAGATCGTGGAGTCCTGGGAGGGAGACGCCCGGGAGGCGCAACGGCGTCTGCGAGCCGCCGCGGTCCGGCAGGCGGCCACGCCGCTCCAGAAGGTCATCGCTCGCCTGCGTGGGAGCTCTCCGTCCGCCTGAGTTAGTGGCACATCGCGTGCAACGGGACGGTGACGATGGCGACCACGCGTCCGATCCGGCCCGGCCACGCCTACCGCAGCTACCGCTTTCCGCACCGGAAGGGGGGGCGGCTGTCCCGGCGCTATGCCCCGGCGTCCAAGCTCGGAACGGTCGCCGGGATCCTCACCGCGATCCTCATCACCTTCGGCATCTTCGCCGGGAGCGCCGCCGCCGCGTTCCTGGGCTACTTCGCCGCCGACCTCCCGGCCGCGCATGACCTGGCGACGGTCCCGATCCCGCTGTCGACCTACATCTACGACCGGGCGGGGGAGCACCTTCTCTACACCCTGGAGGATGAGCGTCGCGAGCTGATCAACCTGTCGGACGTTCCCGAGCTCATGCAGCAGGCGACGATCGCGATCGAAGACCACTCCTTCTTCACCAATCCCGGCATCGACGTCGGGGGTATCGCGCGCGCCCTTCAGGTCAACCTGGCCAAGGGCGGCATCGCCCAGGGGGGCTCGACGATCACCCAGCAGCTCATCAAGACCCGGCTCCTGGGGGATGAGCCGACCCTCACCCGAAAGATCAAGGAGGCGATGCTCGCCATCGAGGCGACCCGCACCTTCAGCAAGCAGCAGATCCTCGAGATGTACTTCAACCAGATCTTCTATGGGAACCAGGCCTACGGCCTGAGGGCCGCGTCGAAGACCTACTTCGGGGTCGCCGACCTGAACCAGCTCACCCTCGGCCAGATGACCCTGCTCGCCGGTCTCCCGCAGGCGCCGTCGGAGTACGACCCGATCCAGAACCCCGCCGCCGCGGGTGCCCGCCGCGTCCTGGTGCTCGACGCCATGGTGGATCAGGGGTACATCACCGAAAGCCAGGCGGCCGCGGCGAAGAACGAGCCGATCAAGGTCACCCCGGCCAGCACCTCGCTCTACGCGCCACACTTCACCTTCCGGGTGCGCGAGCAGATCATCAACGTGCTCGGCGAGAAGGCCGCGTATCGCGGCGGCTACCGCATCTTCACCAGCCTCGACTGGAACATGCAGCAGCTCGCCGAAAAAGAGGTCCGTGACCACGTCAACGACCTGAAGAGCTCGAACGTGAACAACGCCGCCCTCATCACGATGGACCCGACCACCGGCGAGGTGCTCGCGTACGTCGGAAGCAAGGATTACTACGACCGGTCGCCCCAGGTCCAGGGGGACTACGACGTGGCCGGGATCGGCCTGCGGCAGCCCGGCTCGACCTTCAAGCTCTTCACCTATCTGTCCGGGATGCTCAAGGCGAACATGACCGCAGCGACGGTCCTGAACGACATCGAGTTCACGCTCCCCGGGGGCGACGGCAAGGAATACAAGCCGAAGGACGCACCGCAGGCGGATGGGAAGTCACAGCAGCACGGCCCGACGACGATCCGGCAGGCGCTGCGCGAGTCCCTGAACCTCCCCGCGCTCAACATCGCCCGGCTCGTCGGGGTGGACGGGATCATCGACACCATCCACCAGATGGGCATCACGCGGGATTGGGACCGGTCGCAGCTCGGCATCTCCTTCGGGATCGGGGCGGGCGAGATGCGGCTCATCGAGATGACCAGCGCGTACCAGGTGATCGCCAACGGGGGCCGTCGGATCGAGCCCACGATGATCCTCAAGATCGTCGATCGTGACGGCAAGGTGGTGAAGGACTATTCGAAGCCCGAGATGAAGCAGGTGATCGACGAGCGTTACGCCTATGTGATGACGAACATCCTGAAGGACAACACCGACCCGGTGCGCGGCTCGTTCGTATTCGGTCCGTTCACCAGCATCGGCCGGCCCGCGGCGCTCAAGACCGGGACGACCGACAACCTCCAGGACGTCTTGGCGATCGGGTACACCCCGCAGCGGCTCACCGCGGTGTGGATGGGGAACTCCAACAACGAGGAGATGCGCGGCATCTCCTCGGCCCTTGGTCCGGGCATCCTGTGGCGTGACTACATGAAGACCGTGGTCGGCGGTCTTCCGCCCGAGGACTTCAAGCGGCCGGCCGGCATCGTGGACAAGGTCGTCTGCGTCAATCCGGCGCTCACTGGCGGGAACGGCTCGGGGAAGCTGCCCGGTCCGAACTGCCCCTCCAACTTCCGCTGGACCGAGCAGTTCGTCCAGGGCACCGAGCCGACCACGGACGATCGGGACATCTACACCTCGTGCGGCTACCGGCTCACGACGCCGTTCCCTGACTGGCAGAAGGACATCGACCGCTGGGGCCGTGAGGCCGCCAGTGGCCAGCACAATTACGGCCGCTTCAACTGGGTGCTCTGTGGCTACACCCCGATCCGCCCGAGCGGGTCGCCGCGGCCATCGGGCAGCCCCGGGCCCTCACCGAGTGCCGGCACGCCGATCGCTCCACCGCCGGCGCCGACACCGACACCGAAGAAGCCGTGACAACGCGCTCCTAGACTGAAGCGCGTGCAGGCACCTCCCGCGGATCGGTCGTTCTATGCCCCGGTGGAGGCCGAGCTCGAAGAGCTGCAGCGGCGCCTGCTCGACGTCGGGCGCGGTGGGCATCCCACCTTTGCCTCCGCGGCGCAGCACCTGTTCGGGTCACCGGGCAAGCTCCTTCGTCCGACGCTGGTGTTCCTGTCGGCCCGGTTCGGCACCGTGCGGGACCGCGAGATCGTGATCAATCTGGCGCAGTCGCTGGAGCTGGTGCACACCGCCTCGCTGGTCCATGACGACGTCGTCGACGGGTCCGAGCTGCGGCGGAACGTTGCCACCGTGAACGCGACCTGGAGCGACGATGTCGCGATCATCGTCGGGGACTACCTGTTCGCGAAGGCCTACGCCCTGGCGGCGGTGCTTCCCGACCCCGAGGTCATCGCCATCGTCGCGCAGACCGTCTTCGCGCTCTGCGACGGCGAGCTCACCGAGGTCACCGCGACCCGCTCCCTGCCGACCGAGGCCGCCTACCTGGAGCGGATCGAGCTCAAGACCGCGTCCCTGTACGCGGCCTGCTGTCAGGGCGCCGCCCTCCTGACGGAGGCGGACCCC
>DATLEG010000097.1:0-3287 GCA_035525465.1 Saccharimonadales bacterium (SeqCode) | reverse complement strand
GTGGACAACCCGGCCCTTCTCCCGGACCCGAGCCTCACCCAGGAGGTCCGCGAGCCCTGGATGAAGGTGACGATCATCGTCCCGAAGCACTACGTGGGCCCGGTGATGGACCTGTCCCAGAGCAAGCGCGGCGTGCTCATGGACATGAGCTACGTGGACCCGGTCCGGGCGATGCTCACCTACGACATGCCGCTGGGCGAGGTGATCGTCGACTTCTATGACCAGCTGAAGAGCCGCTCGCAGGGCTATGCCTCGCTCGATTACGAGCTGCGGGAATATCGCGCGGCCGACCTGGTCCGCCTCGATGTCCTCATCGCCGGCACGGTCGTGGACGCCCTCTCGATCATCGTGCACCGCGATCGCGCCGCCGGCACCGGCCGCGTGCTGTGCGCGAAGCTGCGCGAGCTCATCCCGCGGCAGATGTTCGATGTCGCTATCCAGGCCGCGATCGGCGGGAAGGTCATCGCCCGCGAGACGGTGAAGGCATCGCGGAAGGACGTCCTGGCGAAGTGCTACGGCGGTGACATCACCCGCAAGAAGAAGCTCCTGGAGAAGCAGAAGAAGGGCAAGAAGCGGATGAAGATGGTCGGCGCGGTGGAGATCCCACAGGAGGCCTTCCTCGCCGTGCTGCGGATCAAGGACGACTGATCGTGCTCCGCCCCTATCGGGTCGCCTACGAGCACCCGACCCAGCCCGAGGCCGGGGCGTTCCTTCGCGCGCTCGCCAATGGGGACATGGAAGCGGCCTGGGCCCGCCTCTCGCGCGAATCCCGCGGCCTCCTCGAAGGCCGCTACGCGACGCAGGCGCGGATCCCGCTTCACCACGCCGCGGCGGTCGGCGCCGAGACCGGTGACGCGCGAATCGCCGTGGTCGTCGGCCCGCTTCGCGACGCCGCGCTCGCGGTCACCGGCGGAGCCGCATCGCTCCTCGCCCTCGCGGTGTCCGCCGCACGGCTGGTGGACCGGGGGACCGCGTTCGTGCTGCTGCTGCCGGATCTGGGCAAGGAGCACATCGTTCGCGAAGAGGAGTGGCGTCCGGCCTACCTCTTGGCCTTCGTTCACGAATCGCGGGAATGGCTGGTCGACCTCGGTCGCACCGCCGAGCTGTCGGCCGACGCCGGCCTCCCCGATCCATTAGGGGTCTTGCGATGACGGGTGTCAGCAGTCCACCGATCGCGCTGTACGTCCATATCCCGTTCTGCGCCGCACGCTGCCCGTACTGCGACTTCGCCACAGCGCCCGCGACGAGCGCGCTGCGAGGGCGGTACCTGGATGCCATCGCCACCGAGCTTCGCCGAGAAGGCGCCGCCCTCGGCCGTCCGGCCGTCGGCACGATCTTCTTCGGGGGAGGCACGCCGAGCCTCCTCGACCCGGAGGAGATCGCCTCGCTGGGCCGGGCGATCAGCGCGTCGTTCGATGTCCGGGCCGAGGAGATCACCGTCGAGGCCAACCCGGCGACGCTCGATCGCGCGCGCCTGGAGGCCTGGTGCGCTCTCGGGATCACCCGGCTGTCGCTGGGCGCGCAGACCTTCTCCGACCGCGGGCTGCGGGCACTCGGCCGGACCCATCAGGCGTCCGACGTCGCGCCGGCGGTCGGCGCGGCCCGCTCCGCCGGCCTGCAGGTGAGCCTGGACCTCATCTTCGGCTGGCCCGGGCAGACCGCCGCCGACCTCGCTGCCGATCTCGACATGGCCGTCGCGCTCGGGGTCGATCACCTGTCCGCTTACCCGCTGGAGCTCGAGCTCGAGCCGGAGGATGCCGTCGCGAACTGGCCCGGTGGCTGGGAAGGCCTCGCGCGCTGGCGGAGCGAGAGCGCCGCCCGGCAGCCGGGCGAAGATGCGGTCGCCGATCTGTACGAGCTGGCCGGCACGCGCCTCGCGGCGGCCGGCTATCGGCACTACGAGATCGCCAACTGGGCGAAGCCGGGGAGGGAATGCCGGCACAACCTGGTCTATTGGCGCAACGGCTCGTGGCTCGGCGTCGGGGCGGGGGCGCATTCGCATCTGGGCGGCGTCCGCTCGCATCAGCCCGCCGCGCTCTTCGCCTACCTGGGTCGCATCGACGGCGATCTCGGCCGGATCGCCGATGACGGCACCGACCCCGAGACCGACACCGCGATCCTCGCGCTGCGCCTCGATGACGGCCTCGACCTCGCCGGCTACGCCGATCGCTTCGGTCCCGCCGCGCGCGAGCGGGTGGCCGGTGCGCTGCATGCGCTTGACCGGACCGGATTGGTCGCCTGGAGCGGCGATCGCGTCGCCCTTACCCCGCGCGGGCGCTTCGTCGCCAGCGCGGTGTTCGTCCGGCTGCTGCCCGACTAGGTCAAACGCGCGTGGCCTCGGGCCTACCCGCCTGGCGCCGCCGGATCGGTGATCGCGATCACAGCACCGACGATCGCACCATGATCATCGTGGAGTGGCCGAGAGGACACCTGGATCCGTACGTCATCGCCATCACTCCGTCGGACCAGAAGCTGATCGTCGAACGGCCAGCCGGCGAGCGCCCGGGCAGTTGGGCCATCCCGCGGATGGAGGGGCTGGCCGCTCGCAGCGAATCGGAGATTCCGTCCGCCGTATTGTTCCGCTAAGGGACGCGTGGGGTCGAAGGTCGTGCCGAGGATCCGCATCGCCACGGCGTTCGTCACGATCGGCCGGCCTTCGGTGTTCACGTAGATGATGCCGACCGGCAGCTGCTCGAGGAGCGCGATCTGCTCGCGCGTCAGTCGCTCAAGATGGTGGCGAGCCCGCACCGGCTCGGTGACATCCCAGCCATACAGGGCGATCCCGTCATGCACGCCGGCCGCGTTGGACGTCGCCTCGGCGATCACCGACACATGGAGCTCGCGCGGTGTACCGTCGGGAAGGTCGAAGGCGAGCGGAAGCTCGTTGTTGCGGTATGGCTCCTTGCTCTCGTAGATCCGGTCAAGGCGCCTGCGTAGCAGATCGGTCGCCGCCGGGAAGGCGGTGCCGAACTTCTCGCCGAGGTAGGGCCGGTCGCCGAAGCATTCCTTGAAGGCCCGATTCACCAAAATGAGCCGATGCTCGGGTCCGCTGGTCATCGCGATCAGCAACGGAGCCCGGTCGAAGAGATATTCGTAGTGCGTGTCCGTCGCCGGGACCATGCCAAGTAGACGCATCGTCACGGCGGTCCGCGTGAGTGCCGCACGCGACGCGACCCCGAACTTCTTCAAGAGCAGCGAGACCTGCTGCTTCACCGCCTGCTCGCCGACGCCGAGCAGCGACGCGATCTCCTTGTTCTCGTGACCGATGCTCACCAGGTCGAGGACCT
>DATLEG010000070.1:0-6606 GCA_035525465.1 Saccharimonadales bacterium (SeqCode) | reverse complement strand
AGCGCCTCGGCGGCGCGCCGCTCGCGCCGGTCCTGCCGCATGACCCGCGTGATGTACCAGAGGGTCAGGCTCACGATGGCCAGCTCGCCGACGACGTTGCCGAGCCGGCCGGTGACCAGGGAGAGCGGGATGAACAGGAAGGCCGCGATGAGCACGACGGTCGCGAGCGTGGTGAGGAGGATCGTTGCCGCGCGACGTGCCCTCAGCATCCGGCACCCTGAGGACGGCCCACCGCGCGCTCGATGACCGCGAAATCGGCGGCCGGGATCAGGTGCAGGTTCCCCTGGAAGGCCAGCCGCCAATGCGCCGCCGGCCATGGCCGGGTGAACCGCAGCCGGCCCACGAGGTCCCGCGCCGGGACCGCACGATCGGCACGACGCACCACATCCGGCCGGATCCGGAAGCGCCAGGGGTACGCATCCGGGCTGCCGGTCGAGATCCAGATCGGCTCATGCGCCTCGAACACCGGTGACGAGACGGTCGCGGTCGCGGCGAAGCCGCCGATGCCGACGAGATACCAGCAGATCCGGTCACCGGGTGCGATCGTCTCCGCCCGCCGCCGATGGCGGGACTTCACTCCCTGGACGGTGAAGCGACGCCGGCGCGTCGCGGCGTAGTTCTCCGGCGTCGTGACGAGCATCCAGTGGCTAGGCGTGCGCTTCGATCCAGACCGCGCCGTCGTCGGTGTGCTCCTTCTTCCAGATCGGGACCACCGCTTTCAGCTCATCGATCGCCGCGCGCGCCGCGGCGAACGCGGCCTCACGATGGGGGCTCGCTGCGACGACGATGACCGCGATCTCGCCGACGCGAAGATCGCCGACGCGGTGATGCAGCGCGATCCGGAGCGGCGCGTGGATCCGCTCGAGGCGCTCGGCGATCTCGCGGAGCTTCGCCTCGGCCATCTCCGGGTAGGCCTCGTACTCCAGGTGCCGGACCCGCTTCCCCCGGCTGTGATCCCGAACGGTGCCGAGGAACACGACGACGCCTCCCGCGTCGTCCCCCCGCACCGCGGCGAGCGCCGCATCCAGGGACAGGGCGGACCCGGTCACGGTGATCCGCGGATCGGCGCCCCCCGAGACCGGCGGGATGAGGGCGACCTCGTCGCCGTCGCGGAGCGTCGCATCGCGAGCGACGTACTCGCGATTGCGAGCCGCGACGAGCGCGCGATCACCCCCGAAGGGCCCGATCGCCGGGTAGCGGTGCGCGATGGCGGAGATCGCGTCGCCGACCGTCGCGCCGTCCGGCAGGTCGAGCGCGAGCTGTGCGACCCCGGCCGCTTCCCGGTAGGAGGCGAACAATCGGACCTGCACCTGCATCGAGACCAATGGTACGTGCGAGAATCGGACGGCATGGACCTTGGCGCGGCGATCCCCGCTGTCGGCATCACCCTCGTCCTGATCGTGGCGAACGGATTCTTCGTGGCCGCCGAATACGCGATGGTGCGCATCCGCCGGACGCAGCTCGAGCCGCTCATCGAGGCCGGGAGCGCCCGCGCGCGGCTCGCCGGACGGATCGAAGCGCGCTTGGACGCCTACATTTCCGCCTCGCAGCTGGGCGTGACGCTCGCCTCGTTGGCCATCGGCTGGATCGGTGAGCCTGCCGTCGCCGTGCTCATCGGTCCGGCCTTCGGCTGGCTCGAGGAGCGCTCCGAGACCGCCTTCCATGTCGTCTCCTTCGCCCTCGCGTTCAGCGTGATCACCTTCCTCCACGTCGTCGTCGGGGAGCTTGCGCCCAAGTACCTGTCGATCCAACGCGCCGTGCCCATCGCCCTCTGGTGCGCGTACCCGCTCCATGTGTTCTACCGGGTGATGTACCCCTTCATCGCGTTCGTGCACGGGAGCGCGAACTGGCTGCTCGGGCTGGTCGGGATCAAAGCGAGCGAGGAGCTCGATGCCCACAGCGAGGAGGAGCTGAAGCTGCTGGTGGCCATCTCGACGCGCAAGGGGATCCTCCAGGAATCGGAGCGGGTCCTCCTGGGGAACGCGCTCGACTTCGCCGACACCCTGGTACGGCAGGTCATGGTCCCGCGGACCGAGATCGTGGGTGTCCCGGATGACATCGCCGTTGATGGGATCGTCCAGCTCACCAGCCAGAATCCGTTCACCCGGTTCCCGGTCTACCACCTGGACGTCGATCACATCGTCGGGGTCATCCACCTCAAGGACGTCGTCCGGGCGGCGCCCGGGACCGCGGTCACGACGCTCATGCGGAAGCCCCTGTACCTCCCGGAATCCACGCACCTCGACCGGGCCCTTGCCCAGTTCCGTCGGGAGCATGCCCAGCTGGCCGTCGTCGTCGACGAATTCGGGGGGACCGCCGGGCTGGTGACGCTGGAAGACGTGATCGAGGAGCTGGTCGGCGACGTCCAGGACGAATTCGACCGGGAGACGCCGATGCTCCGCGAGGAGGAGGGCGGCTACCTGATGAACGGCCTCCTGGCGCTCGCCGAAGCGAAGGAGAAGCTCCAGGTGGATCTCCCCGACGAGCCCTACGACACCGTCGGTGGTCTGGTCTTCGGCCGCCTGGGCCGCCTGGCCGACGTGGGGGACAGCGTCGAGGTGGAGGGCTGGCAGTTCCAGGTCACGGCGGTCGATGGCCGGCGGGTCGCTCAGCTTCGGGTCCGGCGGATCCCCCCGGCCTGACCCCCGCAACAGACCCGCCCGGCACTCGTTACCAAAGTGTCATACGACCATGGCCCCGCTCGGCCGCTTGTTGGCATCCAGCGTGCGTAACCCGAAGCAGAGCCGCAGTCAACGAAGAGAGTCTTCAGAAGGAGAGCGCAAGATGCCAGAGCTCGGCGCGATGATCACCGGCGACGGAGCGCTGCTCGCCTTCTCGGTCGCGGGCCTTGCGGCGACGGCGATCGCGATCATCCGTGACATCCCGATCCAGCGCCAGGTCGTCACCAAGGAGACCGCTCCGGCCCGTTAGCGCCCCGCGACGCTCCTGGCAAAAGCCACGAGGTCGCCGAGCTTGGCCCCCCAGAACGCCTGGGCCCGCGGATCGAGCAGGACGAAGACCCCCGTCGTGGCGATCACGACGAGCGCGGTCATGAGCACGAATCCGACCGCCGCGGCCCGGAACCCGGTCTGTCGCTCCGGCGCAGGCACACGACCGCCCGAGCGTGCCACGGCGCGGTCCCGGAGGCCCTGCACGCCGGACGGCGCGACGCGACTCACCGGGTCCGGAGCCTGGCGATGATGTTGTCCATGCGCGCGCGGGTGATGGTGAGGAACTTCGCGAGGTTCTGACGGTCGCCCTCGGAGAGGCTCCGATTCCCATCCTCGACCACCGCGCGCGCGAGGTCGGCGAGGGCCTCGTTGAGCTTGCGGGTGGCGGTGACGAGCACGTCGTCCCGCAGCTGCGGCAGCGCCGGCGCCGGCTTCACGCCGCTCTCACCGGGATGGAGGGTGCGCTCGACGCGGTCCCGAAGCCGCAGGAGGGTGAGCTGCCCGCCGATCACCTGTTTCACGAGGGCCTTTCGGCGGCGCTTGTCCTCGACCTTCATGAGCTCGTAGGCGGCGGAGAGCGTGTCGTAGCGAGCGGCAACCATCTCCCGGATATCCTCCGGGGCGGTCGCCAGGCGCAGGCGGTTCTCGACGTACCCCTTGTCCTTCCCCAGCTTGCCGGCGAGATTCCGGATGGAGTAGCCCAGCTCGTCGGTCATCTTCTTGTAGATGATCGCCTCGTCGAGGGGAGAGAGGTCCTCGCGTTGGAGGTTCTCGATCAGCGCGATCTCGAGCGCCGTCGCGTCGTCGAAGCGCTCGACGATCGCGGGGATCGTCTCTTTGCCTGCGAGCTTGGACGCGCGCCAGCGGCGCTCGCCGGCGATGATCTGGAAGCCGTCACCGGCCGGCCGGACGAGGATCGGCTGCAGCACGCCGTGCTCGCGCACCGACGCGGCAAGCTCGTTCAGGGTCTCTTCGTGGAACGTCATGCGCGGCTGTTCGGGATTCGGCTGGACCTTCCCGATGGGCAGCTCGCGGACCGACGTCGGTGCCTTCGTCGACAGGAGGCTCACGATCCCGTGTTGGGCCTCCTGCTCCTGCTGGAAGATGCGGCTCCCCGCATCGCGGAACGACTTCCCCTTATGAAGCACGTGCGACCTCCCTGGCGAGGTCCAAAAAGGCCTTCGCCGCATCGGACTTCGCGTCATATACGGTGATCGGGACGCCCGCGGTGGGCGCCTCGCCGATCTTGACCGACTGCCGGATGACGGTCTGAAAGACCTGATGATCGCCGAGGTCCTTGAGTGACTCGAGCATGTCGCGGCCGAGGATCGTGCGGCTGTCGTAGAACGTCGGCAGCAGGCCAAGGACCTTCAGCTCGGGATTCAGCCGCGCCTGCACGGTGCGGATGATTTTCAGCAGCGCGGCGACGCCTTTGAGCGCGTAGTACTGGGTCTGCACCGGGATGATCACGCCATTCGCCGCGACCAGGGCGTTCAGCGTGAGCAGGCCAAGGGTCGGCGGGCAGTCGATGAGGACGTAGTCGTAGCGGTCCACCACCGTCTCGTGCGAGAGCTTGTCCCGGAGCGCCATCTCGCGGCCGATCGCGCTGAAAAGCTCGACCTCGGCGGATGAGAGATCGATCGTGGTCGGGGCCACGTCGAGGTGCTTCGTCTTGGTGTGCACGATGACCGACGCGAGCGACACGTCAGGATCGATCAGGACGTTCGCCATATTCCGCTCGACGGTCGCCAGGTCGACCCCGAGGCCTACGGTGAGGTTCGCCTGGGGATCGAGGTCGATGCACAGGACCGTGTGGCCGAGCTGGGCGAGCGCGCCACCGAGATTGATGGCGCAGGTCGTCTTCCCGACGCCGCCCTTCTGGTTCGCGATGGCAATGACGTTACCCAATCGCCCTCTTCCTCCACGCGCCCGCCGTGGGGCCATGCCGGCCGCCCGCGCGTGGAAGCAGCGCGCGCCCTCAGCATAGCGGCGCATGGTGGCCTTGGCCCGTCGTCGCTAGGCTGGGCGAAACCCGATCGTGCCGGGCCCGCAGCGCTTCGCGCTGCGAGCCCATCGTCGGCACGCTGCCGCGAGCGAGCTCGCGCAGCGTGCCTCCTCGGGCTCGTAGCTCAGTGGAAGAGCGGCGGACTCATAATCTGCTGGTCCCAGGTTCGATCCCTGGCGAGCCCACGCGGGAGGGAAGCACGGACGCCATCGAGGTCCGCGGGCTGACCCGGCTCTACGGTCCCCGTCGCGGCATCGAGGACCTCACCCTGACCGTCGGAGTCGGCGAGATCTTCGGCTTCCTCGGGCCGAACGGGGCGGGGAAGACGACGACCATCCGCCTGCTCTTGGGCCTCATCCGCCCCGACCGGGGCTCCGGCTCGATCCTCGGCCATGACCTCGCTGCGGCGAGCGTCGCGGTCCGCCGAAGGATCGGGTTCCTCTCCGGCGATGTCGCCCTTCAGCCGGCCCTCACCGTCGCCCAATACCTTCGCTTCCTCGGCTCGTTCACTCCCGGCTACCGGATCGAGCAGGCGCGGCCGTACGCCGAGCGGTTCGGTCTCGATCTGGGTCGACGGATCAAGGGCCTCTCCAAGGGGAACCGCCAAAAGGTCGGCCTCGTCGCGGCCCTCCAGCACCGCCCGGAGGTCCTCATCCTCGACGAGCCGACAAGCGGTCTCGATCCGCTCCTTCAGCAGGAGATGCACCGGGTGATCCGCGAGGAACGAAGTCGCGGTGCGACCGTCTTCTTCTCATCGCACGATCTTGCCGAAGTCCAGAGTCTTTGTGATCGCGCGGCGGTGCTTCGGGACGCGGCCCTCGTTCAGGTCGTCGAGGTCGCTTCGCTTGGCCGGCTGCGCGAGCGCCGTTATCTGCTCACGTACCCGGACGGGCGGGTCATGGAGCAGCGGGTGAGCGGGGACATCTCCTCATTCCTGCGCGAGGTCGCAGCCGCGGGGATCATCGATCTTCGCGAGCGTGAGGTGACGCTCGAGGAGACCTTCCTCTCGTTGTACGGCGCTCCACCGGCATGAGCATCACCCTGTTCCGCTGGACCGCACGTCTGTGGCGGGGTCCGGCGATCTGGTGGCCGGTCGGCTGGGGGTTGTACGTCCTTGGGGTGGGCGCGGCGATCGTCTCGATCAGCCGGACCATCGACTTCGAGGCCTATCTGCGGGCCCTGCCGCCGACGATCGCGAGCGCGTTCGGGCTCCAGCCCAGCGGGCCTGGCGGCGAGCGGTACTCCGGGGCGGTCTACGTGCTCGGCGCCGAGCTGTTCGGCAGCGCGCTCATCATCGCGGCGATCTTCGCGATGTTCGTCGCGCCGGGCCTCATTGCCCGGGATTCGGAGCGGGGCACGCTGGAGACCCTGCTCGCGCGTCCGCTCGGGCACCGCAGCTATGCCGCGACCCGCCTGCTGTTCTTCGTGTCGGTCGCGGTGGCCTTCGGAGTGGCGACCCTCGCCGGGAGCGCCGCCGCCTTCGGGCCGCTCGGCGGGTACGAGATCCCCTGGCGCGGCTTGCTCGCCTGCAGCGTCCTCCTCTCACTCGGTGCCCTTGCCTTCGGCGCGGTGGGGATGGCCGTCGCGGCGATCCGCCTGTCGACCGGGGCGGGGGCCGCCGCCGTCGCGGTGAGCCTCGGCGCGATGTTC
>DATLEG010000040.1:0-6637 GCA_035525465.1 Saccharimonadales bacterium (SeqCode) | reverse complement strand
TCATCGGCCGCTACGGTCCGCGGAAGGTGATCCTCGGGGGCTCCGCCCTCATCGCCCTCGGCCTCGGGGCGTTCCTGTCGATGCGCGAGCTCTGGCAGCTCTTCCTGTTCTGGGGGATCGTGGTCGGCGTCGGGACCGGGGCGGTCGGGAATGTGCTCGGGGCGACCGTCGCCCACCGCTGGTTCCGGACCCATCGCGGCCTGGTGATCGGGCTCTTCGGTGCGGCGACATCGGCCGGCTCGCTCGTGTTCATCCCGGCGATGGCCGCGCTCTCGGTGTCGGTGGGCTGGCGGGCGGCGATCGTCCTGCTCATCGCCGCATGCGTCGCGGTGCTCGTGCCGGTGGCGCTCTTCATGCGCGACCGGCCAGCGGATGCCGGCACCGTGGCCTTCGGCGAGGGCCGGACGGTCAGCGCCGCGGAGCGGGCCGACGACGAGCGCAGGACGCCGCTTCGCTCGGCGATCCGGACGACCGACTTCTGGCTCCTCGCGGGGAGCTTCTTCATCTGCGGCTACACCTCGAACGGGATCGTCGGGACGCACCTCATCCCGCACGCGGTCGAGCACGGCTTCACCGAGGTGACCGCGGCGAGCGCGGTCGGGGTGATGGGGGCGATGAACATCGTCGGCACCCTTTCCTCCGGCTGGCTGTCCGACCGCTTCGATAACCGGAAGCTCCTCGCGGGCTACTACGCCTTCCGTGCCATCTCGCTCGCGGCCCTGCCACTGGTCATCGAAGCTCGCGGACTCTATGTGTTCGCGATCGTCTACGGCCTGGACTGGATCGCCACCGTCCCGCCGACGGCGAATCTCACCGCGCAGATCTTCGGCCGCGCGTCGCTCGGGACGATCTATGGCTGGATCTTCTTCAGTCACATGGCCGGGGCCGCCATCGCGGCCTACCTCGGCGGGTTCTTCCATGAGGTGCTGGGCGACTACCACCTCATGTTCGTCTCCGCGGCGCTCCTCGGCTTCATCGCCGCGGGTCTTGCGCTGCGGATCGCGCCGGCGAAGACGGGGCCGCGGATCGCGGTCGCGGCGACTCTCTAGAATCGGGACAGCGACGGTACGGGAGGCAGCATGGCGGTGGAGACGACGGGGCGCGTGACCAGGGGCAAGGCGAAGGGGATCGACGCCTGCGCCGATCCCACCGGGGTCATCCGCGCCGCGGCGATGGACCAGCGCGGTTCGCTGCGGAAGGAGATCGGCAAGCAGGGTGGCCAGCCCACCGGCGAGTCGCTCACCGAGTTCAAGACCGCCGTCACCAAGGCGCTGACCCCGCACGCGACCGCGATCCTCATGGACCCCGAATTCGGCCTTCCGGCCCTCGCCGCGAAGGCGCCGGGCACCGGCGTCCTGCTCGCGTACGAGAAGACCGGGTACGACGCAGACCCCGCGAACCGGATGCCGGACCTCCTCGAGCAGTGGAGCGTGCGGCGCCTGGTCGAGGCCGGCGCGGACGCGATCAAAGTGCTCCTCTATTACGACCCCTTCGACGAGCAGGACATCAATGACCGAAAGCACGCCTTTCTCGAGCGCATCGGCGCGGAATGCGCCGCCTGTGACGTGCCGTTCTTCCTTGAGCCGCTCGCGTACGACAAGGATCTGGACGAGAAGGGCCTGGACTTCGCCAAGCAGAAGCCCCGCTATGTGCAGGCCTACATGGAGAAGCTCTCCGAGCCGCGCTTCGGCGTGGACGTGCTGAAGGTCGAGATCCCGGTGAACATGGCGTTCGTCGAAGGGTCGCGCGCGAACAAGACCGGCGAGGTCGCGTATGACCGAAGGACCGCGCTCGGCCACTTCAAGACGGCCGCCGACGCGGCGAAGCTGCCGTTCATCTATCTGTCCGCCGGCGTGAACGACGATGTCTTCCGGGAGTCCCTCGAATGGGCGGCGGAGGCCGGAGCGAAGTTCTCCGGCGTGCTCTGCGGCCGCGCGACCTGGAAAGAGGGGATCCCGGTGTACGCGAAGGAGGGTCCCGCGAAGTTCTCGGCCTGGCTCGAGGACACCGGGGTCCGGAACATCGAGATGCTGAACGCGGTCCTGAAGGGCGCCGCCGTCCCCTGGTGGACGGTCTACGGGAGCCGCGAGGCCGCGACCGGCTAGGGACCGCCACCGGCGTCGCGGCCCGCCGCGCGCCGCGCCGCGAAGAACCCGGTGAGGAGCGCCTCGGCCTCGGAGCGGCGCGTGCCGGCGCGCCACTTCGGCCGATGATTGAACGCCGGCTCATCGAGCAGCTCAGCCACCGATCGCACCGCGCCGGCCTTGGGGTCCCACGCGGCGAACACGACCAGGTCCACGCGCGCGAGCACCGCCGCGCCGGCGCACATTGCGCAGGGCTCGAGGGTCACGTAAAGGGTGCAGCCCTGCAGGCGCCAGCGACCGAGCGCGGACGCGGACGCCCGCAGGGCGAGGATCTCGGCATGGGCGGTCGGGTCGCGGTCGGCCTCCCGGCGGTTGTGGCCCCGCCCGACGACCTGGCCGTCGTGGACGACGACCGCGCCGATCGGCACGTCGTCATGCGCGAGGGCACCCTGGGCTTCGGCAAGGGCGAGGTCCAGGAAGCCCGCGTCGTCGGCGACGCCGGGGATCGCGCCCCGCGCGCCAGGCTCAGACACCGAGGTACCGCGCCTCGATGTCCGGCTGTGCCGCGAGCTCGAGCGGCGTTCCGTGCCACACGACCCGTCCCTTGTTCATGACGTACAGGCGCTCCCCGACCCGGGTCGCGAGCGCCAGATTCTGCTCGACCAGCAACAGGGCCAGGCCCGCGGCGCGCAAGGCGATGAGCGCATCGCCGACCTGCTCGACGAGCTTGGGGGCGAGGCCTTCGGAGGGCTCATCGAGCAGGAGAAGGCGGGGATTGCGCAGGAGCGCCCGCCCGATCGCGAGCATCTGCTGCTCCCCGCCGGAGAGCTCGTCGCCGCGGTGCGCCAGGCGCCGGCCGAGCGACGGGAAGAGGTCGAGCACCCGCGTTTCGTCCCAGCCCCCGGGGACCGCTCGTGCGGCGAGCAGCAGGTTCTCCCGCACGCTGAGGTCGGAGAAGATGCGGCGTCCCTGCGGGACGAGCGCGACGCCCGCGCGCGCGATGCGATGGGCCGGCGCGCCGCGGAGCTCCTCACCCGCCACGGTCACCGTCCCGGCACGGGCCCGCAGCAGCCCGGTGATCGCCGCGATCGTCGTCGTCTTGCCGGCGCCGTTGCGACCGACGAGGGAGACGGCCTCCCCCGGGCCGACCTCGAGATCGACGCCCTGCAGGACGTGGCTCTCGCCGTAGTACGCGTGCAGCCCGGCGACGCCCAGCGCGTTCACCCGCCGAGCGCCTTGCCGAGGTAGACGTCGTGGACCTGCGTGTCGCCACGGATCTCCTCCGGGGTGCCCTCGGCGATGGCCCGGCCCTCGTGGAGCACGGTGATCCGGTCGGCGAGACGGAACACGACATCCATGTCGTGTTCCACGATGAGGAGCGTGAGCGACCGGTCAAGAGAGGCGATGAGGGTCGCGATCCGTTCGGTCTCGGCCGGCGACAGGCCGGCGGTCGGCTCGTCGAGGAGCAGGACGGCCGGCGCCTGCGCGAGCGCGAGGGCGAGCTCGAGCTGGCGGCGCTCGCCGTGCGACAGCGCCCGGGCCAACGTGTCGGCGCGGTCATCAAGACCCACCTGCGCGAGCTGGCCGGTCGCAGCGTCCCGCTCGGCGCGGGAGATCCCGGTGAGCGCGCGATAGGTCCCCAGCCGGACCCCGGCCGCGAGGGCCACGTTCTCCCAGGCGGGCAGGGCATCGAAGAGCTCGTTCCGCTGATACATCCGGGCCAGGCCGCGCCGCGCCCGCTGCCAAGGACGGAGCGCGGTGATGTCCGCACCGCCCAGGCTGACGGTCCCGGCGGTCGCCGCGAGCTCGCCGGTGAGGACGTTGAAGAACGTCGTCTTCCCCGCGCCGTTCGGGCCGATCACCGCACGCCGCTCACCCGGGGCCACGCTGAGGTCCACCCCGGCGAGCGCTTTGATCCCGCCGAAGTCCCGGCGGAGATCGCGCACCTCGATCACGAGCGGACCTTCGCGGCGACGTTGCGAAGGAGCCCGGCCAGACCCTGGCGGGCGAAGACGACGAACAGGATGAAGACGATGCCGAGCACGGTCTGCGAGAAGCCCACTGAGGAGGAGAGCACCCGCTCGATGAACAGCACCGCCGCCGCGCCGAGGAGGGGCCCGAGCAGCGTTCCGGCGCCGCCGATGAGGACCATGACGAGGCCGGTCACCGAGGTCCCGAGCGCGACGTCGTTCGGTGAGACGAAGCGAAAGGCGTACGCGGAGAGCGCACCGGCGATCCCGGCGATGGCGCCGGCCAGGACGAAGACCGACAGCTTGAGGGTGCGGGTGTCATAGCCAAGGGCGCGCATCCGCCGCTCGTTCTCGCGGAGGCCCGCGAGCGCGCGCCCGTAGGGGGACCGGGTGACCCGCCAGAGCAGGAGCGTCATGAGCGCGAAGACCACGGCGACGAGCAGGTAGAGAGCTTCGGCCGGACCGAGGTCGACACCGAAGAACGCCGGCCGGCGCACGCCGGCAAAGCCATTCGAGCCGCCGGTGAGATCGGTCGCCTGGAACGCGAGGGCATAGACCATCTGCGCGAGAGCCAGCGTGAGCATGAGGAAGAAGATCCCGGTCGCGCGGACGGCCAGCAGCCCGATGAACAGTGCGAGCAGTCCGGCAACGAGGGCGGCGGCGCCGAGCCCGATGAGCAGCTCGTTCGTCCCCAGGCGCTGCCCCACGATCGCGGCGGCGTACGCGCCACCGCCAAAAAAGGCGGCGTGCCCAAGCGATGGCAGGCCCGCGCGACCCACGAGCAGATCGAGGGAGCCGGCGAAGATCGCGAAGACGAGGATGTCACGGATGATGCCGGTCGCGTACCGCGACGACTCCCACTCCCGGGACCACTGGGGAAAGGTCGCGATGACGATCCAGGCGGCCACCGCAGCGACCCACCCCAGCAGGCCGCGGCTCATCGGCCGATGCGGACGCGACCGAGGAGACCGGTCGGGCGGAACAGCAGGACGAGCGCCATGATCGCGAAGATGAGCGCCAGGGCGAACTGCGGGACGAGGACCGTGCCGAACGTGTTGGCCGGGCCGACGACCGCACTTCCGGCGGCCGCGCCTCCCAGGGACCCGAGGCCACCCACGACCACCACGATGAGCGAGAAGATGAGCGCGTCGACGTCCATCCCGGGTTGCAGGCCGAACACCGGCGCGGCGATGACCCCGGCCATCCCCGCCAGCGCCGCGCCCGCGGCGAACGTGCGGGCGAACAGCCGGTCGGTGTCGACCCCGAGCGCCGACAGCATCTCGGCGTCGCCGACGCCGGCCCGGATGAGCGCGCCGAGCCGGGTCCGCCGATGGATGACGGTGAGGGTCAGGGCGAGGACGATCCCGAACCCGATGACGAAGAGGCGATAGAGCGGGTAGTCGCTTCCGGCAATGGCGATCGAGTGATCGAGACCCGGCGGCACCGCCAGCGAGCGGACCTCGCCCCCCCAGCCCCAGTCGTCGCGCAGTCGGATGAAATCGACGATCACCAGTGACAGGCCGATGGTCACCAGGACCTGATCCAGATGCCGCCCCCGAAGCCGACGGAGAAGCAGCGGCTCGACCACCAGTCCGATCGCCGCCAGCAGCAGCGGGACGACGAGGAGCGCGAGCCAGAACGAGCCCGTGATCCGGACGACCGAGAGCGCGAGGTAGGCGCCGAGCATGTAGAACGCGCCGTGCGCGAGGTTGACCACATCCATCATCCCGAAGATGAGCGAGAGGCCGGCGGCGAGCACGAACAGCAAGGCGCCGAACGAGATGCCGTTCAGCGCCTGCTGCAAGACGAGCTCAGGGGTCACGCGGAAATGCTAGCCGCCCGCTAGGTCGACTTCCCCGGGTCGGTGACCCGGCCGATCTTGTCGACGATCGCGTTCACCGCCTGACCGTTCACCGTCCGCACCTCGCGGATGTACATGTCCTGGATCGGATTGTGGGTGTCCTTGTCGAACTCGAAGTCCCCGCGTGGGCTCTTGAACTTCACGTCCTCGAGCGCCCGGATGAGCTTCTGCTTGTCCGCGGTATCTCCCCCGGCCTTCTGCAGGGCCTGATCGAGCGCGCGCATCCCGTCCCAGGCCTGCACCGCGAAGACATCGGGCAGGAGGTTGTATTCCTTCTGGAACGACTCCTTGAACGCCTTGTTCTCGGGATTGTCGAGCTCGAAGGCCCAGAACAGGGATGTGATCGCGCCGTTCGCGCCCTCTTTGACCTCGCGCAGCACGTCCTGCTCGGTGAGGAAGCCCGCGCCGTTCATCTTGTAGCCGGCGGCCGGCATCCCCAGGTCGTTCCAAGCCTTGATGTACTTCACCGCGTCGGCGCCGGAGAAGAACGAGTAGATGTCCTTCGTCGGCTGCGCCTTCAGCTGGGTCACGAAGGGAGTGAAGTCGGCGCTCCCGAGCGGCGCCTTGAGCGTGCCGGTGACCTTGCCGCCGTTCTTCGCGAAGCCGGCGGTGAAGTCCGCCGCGCTCTCGGTGCCGAACCCGTAATCGGCGATGAACAGGTAAGCCTCTTTCACGTTCTTCTTCGCTGCCATGTACTCGCCGATCGGAAAGGAGATCTGATA
>DATLEG010000025.1:0-2148 GCA_035525465.1 Saccharimonadales bacterium (SeqCode) | reverse complement strand
CCCACCGTCAGCAGCAGGCCGCCCCAGGGGCCCAGGAAAAGCCGCGCCGCGTCCGCGAGAGGCGTCTGCGAATGCGCCAGGTTCGGCAGGGTGCCGAGCGCCACGAGCTGCACGGCCGAGTAGATCAGCGTCACCAGGACGATCTGCACCACGAGCGCGAACGGCACGTCGCGCCGCGGGTTCTTGAACTCGCCCGCCGGCGCCGGGGTGTTCTCGAACCCCGCGTAGGCGAAGAGCAGGAGGAGCGCCGCCTCGCCGAGCGAGCCGTTGCGCGGCGTAGGCAGCGTGGCGAGCGTCCAGGACATCGCGAACAGGCCCGCGCCGATGAACACCAGCAGCGGCAGGGTCTTGGTGATCGCCAGGAACACCGCGGTCCGCACGCCCGACTTGACGCCCACAATGTTGATCGCGGTCAGCAGCAGGAGCGG
This sequence comes from Saccharimonadales bacterium (SeqCode), assembly GCA_035525465.1. Taxonomy (GTDB): domain Bacteria; phylum Chloroflexota; class Limnocylindria; order P2-11E; family P2-11E; genus UBA4735. The sequence continues at coordinate 1,720 of DATLEG010000025.1, read as the reverse complement.
CAGGACGATCGCGAGCGTCCGTCCGATCCCCTCCTGCGTCCCGGGCCAGAGATATCCCAGCGCCTGGGCGAACCCGACCGAGAGCGACGCCACGGACGATACGCGGGCGATCCAGGTCATCCAGCCGACCTCGAACCCGACGAGCTCGCCGAAGGCCTCCCTTGTATAGAGGTACGCGCCGCCGGGCCGGTCGAAGTAGCTGCCGGCCTCCGCGAAGCAGAGCACCAGCAGCAGCACGGCGAACCCGGCGAGGATCACCGCCCAGACGCTCATCGGGCCGAGGATCGCCGCGGCCGCGGCCGGCAGCAGGTAGACGCCGCTGCCGATCACGTCGTTGACCGACAGGCCGACGATCTCCCACCGGGAAACCGCGCGGAGGAAGCCCTGGCTCGATTCAGGTTCGCTCATGCTCTCAGACCTCAATCCGCGCGCCCGCGGTTTCAGGAAGAGTCCAGACCCAGGCCCCGGCCAGGACCGCGAAGCCCGCGGCGAGCGCGATCCCGCCGGCCAGGCCCCACCGCCCCGCCACGGCGGCGATGACGAACGGCGCCACGAACTGCACGCCGCGGGTGACGTTCATGATCACGGACATCGCGGCTCCCCGGACCCGCGTCGGGAACAGCTCCGAGAAGTAGGGACCGTAGCACGACCAGGTGCCCGTCCCGATCCCGGCCACCACCATGCAGATGAGGCCGAGGGCCGGGCTCGACGACACCGACTTCGACAGTACCAGGGCCAACCCGATCGCGGTCACCGCGCAGTAGGCCGCGAACGCCCGCCGCCGCCCGACACGGTCGGAGAACCAGCCGAACGTGAGATACCCCGTCGCCGATCCGGCCACGAAGGCCAGCGTCCACCAGCCGGAGCCGAAGATCGAGAGCCCCCGGCCTTCTTGTAGATACCGCGGCAGCCAGACCACCGCGAACCAGTAGGCCGACATGTTGAAGGCCGTGAGCAGGAACGCCCGCGTGAACAGCCCGATCATGTCGCCGGCCACGAGCTGCGCCAGGACCGGCCGCCGCGCCCGCTCCTGCTCCTGGCCGTCGAGCCGGCCGTCGTGGAGCCGGCGCCGGTGCTCCAGCCAGAGATCCGACTCAGGCAGCCGGCGCCAGAGGAGCACCACCACGAATGGCAGGGCGGAGATCACGAAGACCGTCCGCCATCCGACCCCGGGCGCGAGGAACGAGCCGACGATCGCCGCGAGCCCGAGGCCTGCCGGAGCGCCGCTCTGGGCGAGCGCGCCATAGCGTCCGCGCAGAGCCGGCGGGATCGTCTCGCCGAGCATGGCCTGGCCCGCGCCCCAGGTGCCGCCGATCCCCAGGCCGGCCACGGCGCGGGCGAGGATCAGCGTCGCGAGGTTCGGAGCGAGGCCGCACGCGAGGTTGCCGAGCGAGAAGGCCGCGATCGACACCGCCATCGACATCCGCCGGCCGAGCCGGTCGCTCATCCAGCCGAACAGCAGCCCGCCGACCCCGGTCATCCCGACCCCGACCGCGGTCAAGGGCGCCAGCGCGTCCTTCGACAATCCGAGCTCGTCCTGGATGGCCTTGAGCACGAACGACAGCAGCATCAGGGAAAAGAAGCCGGTGGCCCAGGCGCTCCAGGCGAAGGCGAGGATCCGCCGGTGCGCCGCGGTGGGGCGCTGGTGGTCGCTGAGGCGCGTCGGCGCCGCCGAAGAGGTCGAAGAGATCAAGCGGGAGAGATCCTACCGCAATCCCCT
>DATLEG010000022.1:0-6632 GCA_035525465.1 Saccharimonadales bacterium (SeqCode) | reverse complement strand
CGAGACCGGGTCCTTCTGCTTGGCGATATCGAAGCCAGCGCCCGCCTCATCGAGGAGCGCGTCGAAGTCGACCTCCCCGGAGGCGGTCTTCTGCTTGTTCGGGTACGCCGATCCCTTGCCCGAGGCGAGCGTGTTGAACTCGCGGAACGGACGGATGAGCGATTCCCGAGGGTGCGGGTTCCCGATGCCCCAGGGGTTGATCGCGAGCTGGAACTCACCCTTCAGCGTGTCCGCAAGCTGGGTGGATCGGATCGCACCGCGGGGCGTGATCTTGATCCCGAATTTGTTCAGCGCCTCGCTCGCGTGGGTCGCCGCGCTCGACCAGTCCGCGAAGTCACTGGGGAAGTACAGCTCGAACTCGAGCTTCTTCCCGTCCTTCGCGTAGATGCCGTCGCTGCCCTTGGCGTAGCCGGCCTCCTTCATCAGGTCGTCGGCCTTCTTCGTGTCATAGGCGTAGGACTGCAGCTTGCTCTGGTCACCGGAGTTCACCCAGTTCGGGACGAGGCTGTCGCTGAAGCCGGTCATGAACTTGGAAGACTTGCCCGACTTGCCGTAGGCGATCTGGGCGCTCTCTTCCTTGTTGATCGCATAGGCGACGGCCTGGCGGAGCCGCTTGTCCTGGAACGCAGCGGCCTTCTCCCAATGGAAGTGGATCGCCGGTCCGGTGTAGAGCGGGCCACGGAGCACGCGGAAGCCCGCGTCGCCAAAGGCCTTGTCCGTCGCGACCGGGAAGCCGTGCGTCGCGTAGTCGACGTCGCCGGAGAGCACGAGCGGCGTGACCGCGGCGGTCTCGCCCTGGTAGACGACGATCTTGTCGAAGTTCACCTTGTCGGCAAACAGGCCACCGGGGTTGCGGACCATCGTGAGCTGTGCCTCGGTGACCGTGCTGTAGTCGATCTTGTAGGGGCCGACCGAGGGGAAATTCGTCGGACGGAGCTCGGTGAGCTCCTTGCTGATCGCCTTGCCCTCGTCGTCGGTGGCCTTCTTGCCGGCAGCGAACAGGTCCGCGGCCTTCTTCGCGATCGGTCCATAGACCGAGTCCGGTCGGATGCCGTTCTTCAGGACGAACCGGTCGACCAGGCTCGAGGGCTTGTTGATGTGGAACCGGACGGTGAGGTCGTCGGGGGTCTCCATCTTGTCGGCGTAGGTCCAGATGCCGTAGCCCAGCAGGCGGCCGATGTTGTAGGTCGTCGCGACATCTTTCGAGGTGAACGCCGTGCCATCGCTCCACTTGATCCCGGAGCGCAGCTTGACCTCGAAGTTCTCGCCATTCTGTTTTGCCGATTCCGCCAGCCAGTAATCCCATTTCGCCTCGGCCCACCGATAGATCGCGAGCGTCGGGATCGGCGCGAGGTCGGTGTAGATGCCGCCGGAGAGGATCGCCCCTCCGGTGAAGTAGTTGTAGTGACCCTTGGGCGGCAGGTCGTACGGCCACGCACCGTGGAACTCGCCACCCTTCTTCGCCGTGCCGCCGCCGGCCGCGGCGCTCGCGGCCGGGGTGGTCGCCCCGGGGGCGCAGGCGGCGGCCATGAGGCCGAGGCTCGTGAGCGTCGCATCGCGCAGGAACCTGCGCCGGTCAACGCGGTACTTGCTATCAGTCATCCAACCCTCCCTGTGATCCTCGCGAACTATCGGCCTTGCGGGCTTGTTTGTCATCCGGGGGCAGTCCCTGGCCGTGGCGGGCGAGCACGGCCACCGTAACGACGAATACCAGGCCGACGACGAGTGACAGCACGCTTACGACGAACTCGGCCGAGCCCGGCGGCTCGACGATGACCAGCACGGCCGCCAGCCCGAAGATCAGGACCGCGATCCGGAACGCCCCGCGCAGGAGCCCGGGGTCCGTCAGCCGACCCCGAGGAGCTCGGCCGCCGGCCGGCGCTCGCGCTGGGCCACATGGCAGGCGACGTCGCGACTGCCCAGGCCGGTGGCGGTCGGCAGGGGCAGCAGCGCCGGGATCGCGGTATCGCACAGACCGGGTTCGGCGAGGGGACAGCGGGGATGGAAGGTGCATCCCGGAGGCAGGTTCAGGAGGCTCGGCACCTCGGCGCTCCGGAGGGCGACGCGCTCCTTGCCGCGGGTGATCGTCGGATCGGCCTCGGGGATGGCGGCGATGAGCGCGGCGGAATAGGGATGCGCCGGGTCGCCGACCAGCGTCTCGGTGCGGCCCATCTCGACCATCCGTCCCAGGTACATGACCCCGACCCGGCCGGCACGTCCGAAATAGCGCGCCACCGCCAGGTCGTGGGTGATGAGGACGATGGTCACGCCGAATTCGGTCCCGAGCGCCAGGAGGAGGTCGAGCAGGGTGATCCGGATCGAGACGTCGACCATCGAGACGGCTTCGTCGGCCACGATCACCCGGGGCTCGACCGAGAGGGCCCGGGCGATGGCGACCCGTTGGCGCTGACCTCCGGAGAGCTGATGGGGATACTTCGCCAGGAAATCGTCCGCCGGAGTGAGCCCGACGCGCTCAAGAAGGGTCGTCGCCTTGCTCACCACGTCGCGGCCCCGTTTCGCCTTGTGGTGGCGGAGGAGGGGGGCGCTTAGCGTCTGGAAGACCGTACGGGTCGGGTTCAGCGAGGCATAGGGGTCCTGATGGACCAGCTGGACCGAGCGCCGGAACAGGGCCAGGCCGGCACCCGAGGATCCCCAGACGTCCTGCCCTTCGAACCGGACCGCACCGGAGGTCGGGCGGAGGAGTCCGGCAAGCAGCCGTCCGGTGGTCGTCTTCCCGCACCCGCTCTCCCCGACCAGGCAGACCGACTCGCCCCGCTCCAGCACGAGCGAGACGCCGTCGACGGCGGTGATCCGCCCTGCCGGGACCGCGAAGCTCCGGCTCACCCGGTCAAGCTCGAGGAGGGCGCTCATCCGCCGACCGCCGTCCCAGTGTCTACCGAGGTGTCCCCGACCGACTTGGCCACCGCCTCCCAGCGGATGCAGCGCGCGTCGTGCGCAGGGGTATCGACCGGCACGAGGTCGGGCTCACGATCGCCGCACTCGTTCACGGCGAACGGGCATCGCGGCTGATAGGTGCAGCCCGGCCGCAGGCGTCGAAGGTCCGGCGGCTGTCCGGGGATCGACGAGACCGCGCCGAGTGCGCCGGAGACGCGCGGGACCGCGCGCAGCAGGCCGACCGAGTACGGGTGCCGGGGCCGATAGAACAGGTCCCGCACCGGTGCCCGCTCGACGACCGTCCCCGCATACATCGTGATCATCCGGTCGGCGAGCTCGGCGGCGATCGAGAGGTCGTGCGAGATGAAGATCATCGCGAATCCGAGCTTCTCACGAAGGGTCCGCAGCAGGTCGATGATCGACCGCTGGGTGAGGATGTCGAGCGCGGTCGTCGGCTCATCGAGGATGATGACCTGCGGCTGCAGGAGCAGGCTCATCGCGATGAGCACCCGCTGCCGCATCCCGCCCGACAGCTCGTGCGGGTAGCTCGCCAACACGCGCCTCGGGTCCAGGTGGACCAGGTCCAAGAGCTCGCCGGCCCGCTCCCGGACCGTGTGGCGATCTCGCATTCCGTGCGCGCGTCCGGTATCGAGGAACTGCTCCCAGATCGTGATGACCGGATTGAACGCGCTCAGCGCGGCCTGAAAGACCATCGCGCAGTCGTTCCAGCGGTAGCGGCGTAGCTCCTCCTCATCGAGCGACCGGACGTCGATCGTCGTGCCGGCATTCGTGTAGAGGATCTCGCCGTTCGTGATGCGAGCCGACCGCGGGGACAGCCGGACCAGGCTGATCGCGACCGTGGTCTTGCCGGAGCCGCTCTCACCGATGATCGCGACCGTCTCGCCCGCCGCGATATCGAACGACACGTCGCGTACCGCGTGGACCGGGCCATGGCTCGTGAGGTAGTCGATCGAGAGATCGCGGACCGAGAGGACGTTCATCCGTTGCGAAGCCGGGGATTGAAGATGTCCTCGAGCGCCGACACGAGCGACACCAGCGATAGCTGGAACAGAGCGATCGCCAGGATCGGGCTGAGGATGTACCAGAAGCTGTCCCGGAAGAAGATCGCTCCCTGTGCCTGCGCGAAGTACAGCATGATCGCCCAGCTCTGGCCGGAGATGGGGACCAGCCCGAGGAACACGATCCCCGTGACCGCGTAGATCGCGCCGGTCATCGCGAGGATGAAGTGGATGACGATGTAGCTCCGCATATTCGGCAGCATCTCGCGGAAGATGATGTGGAACAGCCCGAGGTCGAGCGATCGTGCCGCCTCGACGTATTCACGCTCGCGCAGGGAAAGCACCTGGGCGCGTACCGGCCGCAGGAGGCCGGACCATTGCAGGCCGGCGAGCACGACGGCGAGCGCGATGAACCCGGTCGGCCGAAGGATCGCCGCGACCACGATGAGGACGATGAGGTGGGGGACCGTGAGGAAGACGTCGGAGATCCCGACGATGATCGTGTCGACCCGGCCGCCGATGCTGGCCGCGACCGCGCCGAGGGCCACGGCGATGATCGTTGAGAACGTCGCCGCGAGAAAGGCCACCGCGAGGATGTCCCGCCCGCCCCAGACGATCTGGTTCAAGACGTCTCGGCCACGAAAGTCGGTCCCGAGCGGGTGGGCGGTCGAGGGCGTCAGGTAGACCGCGGTGACGTCGGAGGTCTCCTGCAACGGCACCAGGAGCGGTCCGACGAACGCGAGGAGCACGAAGAAGACGACCCCAACGAAGCCCACCAGCCCGACCGGGCGGCTGGCGAGGGATCGGAGGAATCGCACGGCTCCGGCGAGCGGTCCCGGAAGGGAGCGGCCGGGGCCGAGCCCAAGGGCGACGCTGCTCAACCCGTCGCTCCGCCGGCCCGGCCGATGCGTGGGTCGAGGCGGCTGTACAGCAGGTCGGCGATGAGATTCGCCACGACGACGGCAATGGTCGTCATCAGCAGGATCCCCTGCATCACCGGGTAGTCCCGTTGTCCCACCGCGGTGAGGAGCCGGAGGCCGACTCCCTGGTACACGAAGATCTGCTCGATGAGGACGGCGCCGCCGACGATGAACCCCATGTGGATCGCGAACTGCGTCACCAGCGGAAGGACCGCGTTCCGTCCGACGTAGGCGGTGCGGATGCGCGACTCGCCCAGGCCGCGCGCCCGCGCGACCGTGACGTAGTCCTCATCGAGCGCCCCGATGGTCGCGCTCTTCATGCTGAGGATCCAGTGCCCGATCGTCGTCAGGAAGTACACGCTGATCGGTAGCGCGGCGTGGAAGAAGACGTCGCCGATGAAGGCGAGCGAGAGCCCCGGCTGGATGCCGGGGGTCACCGAACCGCGCATCTGGGTCATCGGCACCCAGCGCAGCTGCACGCCAAGGATGAGCACGATGAGCAGCGCCAGCAGATAGTTCGGCACGGAGCTGATGATCGAGCCGCCGGTCGAGAGGACATGGTCGAGCACGGAGTTGCGTCGATAGGCCGCGAGCAATCCGAGGAAGATCCCGGCGCTGAAGCTGAGCAGCGACCCGACGCCCACGCTGAACAGGGTCCAGGGAAGGACGGCGAGGATGATCGAGCTGACGGTCGTCCCCTGGGAGAGGAACGAGTGGCCAAGGTCGCCCCGCGCGGTTGCCGCGAGGAACGAGATGTACTGCTCGTGGATCGGCGCGGAGAGATCGATGCTGAACAGCGTCGAGGCGAGCGCCGCGGCCTCCGCGTAGCTCATCGCGCCGTCCTTGGTGAGCTCGTCGATCTTGATCTCGACGGGACTGCCCGGGAGGAGGCGGATGAGGAGGAAGGTGATCGATGTCGCGACGTAGATCGTGACGAGCGCCTTGATGAGCGCGCGGGCGACCGGATGGCCCCAGGTCTGCCCGAGCATCCGGCGCGCCCGCCTGGCCGACCCGCCGAAGGGGAACTGCTGGGCCGCGAGCTTCGTATCGGCCGGGGTGGTCGTCACGGCGGCATCCTAGGCCGGGCGGGCCGCAGTCCCAAATACGTCGCGGCGCATCATTGTCCGGTGGACACGCGACGCCTCGGCGCAGGGGTCATCCAGGAGCTCGACGCGATCACCGAGGTCCGACCGACCTGGCGGCGTCGCTGGCTCGCGCCCCTCGCGGGTGCGCTGATCCTCGCGGCGGTCCTTGCCGTCACCTTCGTAAAGGTCCCGACGCTTCGACCGGCGGTGCTGGGCGGCCCGCCGCCGTCCTCCGGCTTCAAGGTGCTCGAGCTTCCGTCCGGCGTGGCGACCTTCCAGACCCGGGTCGCGCTGTCGGGGATCACCGGTCTCACCCAGGTCTCTCAGAACGATGGGTACCGCTATCTGTATCGGCTCCCGGACGGGCGCCTGCTCACCTTCCTCGAATACCCGGTCCGAGAGAGTGGGATCAGCCTCGATCAGGTGACCGCAGGCGCCGGCTTCGCGCTCCAGCCGGTCGCCGTACGGGGTGCGGCGGGCCGGATCCAGCTGCCCGCCGATGCCGCGGGGCCGGCGTTCACCGCGGTCCTCATCTGGATCGCGGACGGCACGTTCTATCAGCTCTCGACCACGGCGACCGACACGTCGGAGCTCATGCGCCTCGCCGGAGAGCTCCGCTGAAGGTACGCTCGCCACACTTCCGCAGGTCCCGCGAAGCAGGGGGGAAGTGAGGGAGGCGGACAGATGGCCACGGTGAAGGCGGCGCTGGTGCA
>DATLEG010000252.1:0-5325 GCA_035525465.1 Saccharimonadales bacterium (SeqCode) | reverse complement strand
TGATGCCGTCGCGATCCGCTGCCAGGGCGCCTCCGTCACATACGGCGACATGGCGCGAAACGTCGATCGCTGCGGCAACGCGCTCCGCGAGCTCGGCGTCGACATCGAGGACCGCGTCGTCATCCTGTGCCTCGACTCGCCGGCCTTCGTCTACGCGTTCTTCGGCGCGATCAAGCTCGGCGCGATCCCGGTGCCGGTGAACACCCTCCTCACGGCGCAGGACCTGGCCTACGTACTCACCGACAGCCGGGCCCGGGCGATCGTGGTGTCGAGCGCGCTCCTTCCCAAGGTCCTTGAGGCGCGCCCCGCAGCGCCGCTCCTGCGGCACATCATCGTGACCGGCGCCGGTCCGGCGACCGGCACCACTTCCGGCGTGCTGTCGCTCGAAGCGCTCATGGCAGCGGCAGCGCCCGAGCTGTCGCCGGCGGACACGACGCCTGATGACGCGTGCTTCTGGCTCTACTCCTCAGGCACGACCGGCTTCCCGAAGGGCGCGGTCCACCTCCAGCACGACATGCTGTACTGCGCCGAGACCTACGGGAAGCACATCCTCGCGAGCACTCCGGCGGACCGCCATCTCACCGTCTCGCCGCTGTTCCACGCGTATGGCCTGGGCAACGGGGTGTTCTTCCCCTTCCGGGTCGGCGCGTCCACGGTCCTCAAGCCCGAGCGCGCGACCCCGGACCTGGTCTATGGCCTCATCACGACCGAGCGGCCGACGATCCTCTTCACCGCGCCGACCTTCTACGCCGCGCTCCTCGCGTATCCGACGACCGACTTTCGCTACGACCTCTCCTCGCTCCGCTTTGCCGTCTCGGCGGGGGAGGCGTTGCCGAAGGTGCTGTTCGAGGCCTGGAAGGCGCGCTTCGGGACAGAGATCCTTGACGGCATCGGGTCGACGGAGATGCTCCACATCTTCATCTCCAACCTTCCTGGCCGGGCGAAGGGAGGTACGAGCGGGGTGGTCGTGCCCGGCTACCGGGCGAAGATCGTCGACGACGATGCGCGTGAGCTGCCGGCCGGCGAGACCGGGAACCTCTGGGTCTCGGGGGACAGCGCCTGCGCGTACTACTGGAACAAGCACGAGAAGTCCAAGGCGACGATCCGCGGGGCCTGGGTGGTCACCGGTGACAAGTACCATCTCGAGCCGGACGGGTACTTCACCTATGAAGGACGCAGCGATGACATGCTGAAGGTCTCGGGCCAGTGGGTCTCGCCCGCGGAGGTCGAGGCCGCGCTGATGGAGCATCCGGCGGTGCTCGAGTGCGGGGTGGTGGGGATGAAGGATCAGGACGAGCTGCTCAAGCCAAAGGCCTTCGTGCTCCTGAAGACCGGGCAATCCGGGACGGACGCACTGGCCGATGAGCTTCGGGCCTTCGTGAAGGGCCGCATCACCCCCTACAAGTACCCGCGCTGGATCGAGTTCGTCGACGAGCTGCCGAAGACCGCGACCGGCAAGATCCAGCGTTACCGGCTGCGCGAGGGATGACCCCCGCCGAGACCGTCGCGGCCTGGCGGGCCGCGGCCACCCGCGACCCCGAGGAGTTCTGGGCGGCCGCCGCCGAGAAGGTGCCCTGGTCCAGGCGCTGGGACACCGTCCTTGCCTGGGATCCGCCGACGTTCCGCTGGTTCGTCGGGGGCGAGACGAACCTCGCGTACAACTGCCTTGACGCGCAGGTGAACGCCGGCGCCGGTGACCGCATCGCGGTCATCACCGAGAACGAGCGCGGAGAGCGCCGTGAGCGGACCTACACCGAGCTCCTCGAGGAGGCCCGCGCGGTCGGCCGCGGGCTCCGGGCGATGGGCATCCGCCGCGGGGACCGCATCGCGATCTACATGCCCACCTGCCTGGAGGCGATCGCGCTCATGCTGGGGGCGATCCGCATCGGTGCGGTGATCATCGTGATCTTCGCCGGGTTCGGCAGCGGCGCGCTGGGCGAGCGGGTGCGGCTGTCCGGCGCGAAGGCCATCTTCGCCACCGACCTCACCTATCGGAAGGGGAAGGATGTGCCGCTCAAGGGGATCGTCGACGACGCGGTCGCCCAGTGCCCCGCCGTCGGGCGGGTGGTGATCCTGCGGCGCGGCCGCGGGGAGATCCCCTGGGACGCGTCCCGGGACCAGACCTGGGAAGAGTTCCTGCGGCAGGGGGCCGGGCAGGATGACGCCCACGCCGTCATGGAGTCGAATGAGCCGGCCTACATCCTCGCCACCTCGGGAACGACCGCCAAGCCGAAGCTCGCGGTCCACACCCACGGCGGCTACCAGATCCACGTCCGGGCGATGGCGGAATGGATGTTCGGCCTGCGGCCCACCGATGTCTGGTGGTCGACCTCGGACATCGGCTGGGTGGTCGGACACAGCTATATCGTCTTCGGGCCGCTCCTGGTCGGCTGTACGACGATCGCCTATGAGGGGGCGATCGACCATCCCGGTCCCGACGCGTTCTACCGGATCCTGGCGGCGAACAAGGTCACCGGCGGCTTCACCTCGCCGACGGCGGTCCGGCTGCTCATGCGCTCGGGCGCGGCCGCCGCGTCGGCCCACGACCTTTCACGGGTCGAGCGGATGTTCTGCGCGGGCGAGGTGCTGAACGCGCCGGCCTGGGAGTGGTTCCAGAAGGAGATCTTCGGCGACCGGATCCCGGTCATCGACCACTACTGGCAGACCGAGACGGGCGGGCCGATCGTGGGGAATCCCTACGGGATCGCGACGCTGCCGATCAAGCCCGGCTCATCCGGGGTGCCACTTGCCGGGATCGAAGCGGAGGTCCTGACGGCCGAGGGCGAGCCCTGCGCGCCCGGCGAGAAGGGGATCTTCGTCATCACCCGGCCGTTCCCTGGGCTCACCGCGCGCCTCTGGGCCGAGCCGGAGCGATACGCGATGGATTACTGGGACCGAGTTCCGGGAAGACAGGTGTACTTCACCGGCGACGCCACGAGCATCGACAGTGACGGCTATGTCTGGTTCAGCGGACGGGCGGACGAGATCATCAAGATCGCCGACCACCGTATCGGCACGATCGAGGTGGAGACCGCCTTCCTCCGCCATCCGGCGGTCGCCGAGGCCGGCGTCACCGGACGCCCGGACGAGCTCCGGGGCATGGTCATCTCGGCCTTCGTCGTCCTGAAGAAGGGGACCGAGCCGTCCGAGGCGTTGAAGGCGGAGCTTCTGGCGACGGTGCGGCGCGATCTCGGACCGCTCGCGGTCATCGGCGAGCTCAATTTCGTGGACCTGCTTCCCAAGACGCGGAGCGGCAAGATCATGCGGCGGGTGCTGAAGGCGGTCATCCTGGGCAAGGACCCGGGGGACATCTCGACGATCGAGGACGAAGGCTCCGTCGAAGAGGCGCGCGAGGCCTGGGAGCAGCTGCGGGCGAGTGTCACGGACCGGGGCTGAGGCCAAGCCCCCGTGGTCGGCGGTGCCGCGCACGGTCAAGGACGAGGTCGCCACGCTGCTTGGCTCACCGGTGGTGCGTGCCGCGCGCGTCTACGGCGGCTATGCGCCATCGGCCACCTTTCGCGTCGCGCTTCGCGATGGGCGCCGGGTCTTCCTGAAGTCGACCTACCCGTTGCCCACGGGAAGCGGCGTGCACTGGTCCGTCGATCGCGAAGAGCGCTTCTACCGCTCCGTCGGCGTGCGGGTCCAGCGATGGGCGCCGCGCTATTTCGGCTCGTTCCAGCGTGACGGCTGGCACGTCCTGGCACTCGAGGACCTCGGCGCGCGGAGCGTCCCGCCGTGGACCGACCGGAAGATGCGCTACGCGGCGCGGGACTACGCGCGCTTCCATGCGAGCACGCTCGGCACGGCGCTCCCGCGCTGGCTCCCGCGCCGGGAGCATTTGAAATTCGCCTCCTTCTGGTCGCGACTCCGGGCGCGCGGCGAGATCCGGGCGGTGGCATCGCTCGCACGGCGCCGGACGGATGAAGCCGAAGAATGGCTCGACGTTGCGCTCCCGCTGCTGCTCGATGGCGAACAACGCCTCGCCCGGCTTCGCGGGCCGTCCGCCCTCATTCATGGCGACACGCGGTCCGACAACATCCGGATCGTCGGCGAGCGGCTGCGGATCTTTGATTGGCCGTTCGCCTGCGTCGGTCCCGCGGAATTCGATCTCGCCGCCTTCGCGCAGACCGTGGCCGCCGAAGGGGGACCTGCCCCGGAAGCGATCCTCGCCGAGTACACCCGCGTGCTGCCGTTGCGGCACGCCGCGATCGACGCGTCGCTCGCCGGCATCGCCGGCTACTTTGCAGACTGTGCCTGGCGGCCGCCGGTCACCGGCCTGCCGCGCCTCCGCCCGTGGCAGCGCCGTCAGCTCAAGGCCAGCCTCGCCTGGGCGGCACGCCGCTTCGGCCTGCCCGAGCCGGGCTGGCTCGCCGCGGTCGCGGACTGACCGGACCAGCCGGGCGTGCCGGAATGGCCGGAGCTCCGGGTGATGCAGGAGCGCATCGCCGCGGCCCTCGTGGGAAAGACGGTCGTCGCCGTGCGGCTCGGCGATCCGATCGTGCTCCGGGCGCTCCGGCCGGTCGACGAGCTGCTGGTCGGGCGGATGCTGCGCGCGGTCGAGCATCACGGCAAGCTCGTCCTGTTCCGCTTTGACGAGACCCTGATGACGGTGAACCCGATGCTCACCGGTCTCTTCTCGCTCCAGCCGGTCGGGGCGAAGGTGACGAAGGACACCCGCCTGCGGCTCGAGTTCGAGGGTGGCACCGAGCTCCGCTACCGGGACGACGTCCGGATGGGGAAGGTCTACGTCGGGGTACCGGCCCCGGGTCTTGCCGACATCGGACCGGACGCCGGCACGCTCGACTGGAGCGACGCCGAATTCGCCCAGCGGGCCAAGGTGAAGCGCAGCGAAGTGCGGAACCTGCTCCAGGACCAGTCATTCGTGAGCGGCATCGGGAACGCCTACGCCGATGAGATCCTCTGGGACGCGCGGCTGCACCCCAAGCGCCGGATCGGGTCACTCTCGGGCGAGGAGCTCGATCGGCTCCACCGCTCACTCCGCTCCGTCATCGCGCGCGGCCTTGTCGAGGTCGAGGCGGGGATGCCGCTCGAGCTCGGGAAGAAGCCGCGTGATCACCTCCGCGTCCGCGGCCGTGCCGGCAGCGCGTGTCCACGGTGCGGGACGGCGCTCATGCGCCGGCGGAAAGGCCTTGACGACGTCGACCTCTGCCCGACCTGCCAGCCTGCCCCGAAAGGACAGCTGTACTAGATACTCGTCGGGAGAAATGGGGGGACACCGAACGTGAGCACGATCGTCGTCACACGCGAGGTACCGATCGCCACGGTCCAGCTGGACCGGCCCGAGGTCCTGAACGCCCTGTCGGA
>DATLEG010000214.1:0-4960 GCA_035525465.1 Saccharimonadales bacterium (SeqCode) | reverse complement strand
CGAACGCCCCCGCAAGCGATGAGCGTCGATCAGGCGGCCCTCGCCGTGGTGCGGGCCCGCATCGACCGGATGGCGGTGTTCCTTTGACCTCCCCGCACTTCGCGCCGAGGTCACGCGGCTAGACGCTGACGCCGCGCAGCCCGACCTCTGGAATGACCGGCAACGGGCCCAGACCCTGCTGAAGAAGCTCGATGCCGCACGCCGCCGCGTCGAGCGCTGGGATGGATTCGGCGCGCGGGCGTCGGAGATCTCCGACATGCTGCCGCTCGCCGATGAGGATGCCGGGATCTCGAGGGACCTCGAGCGCGATCTGGCGGCGCTCGCGGCCGAGGTCCAGGTCGCCAGCCTGGAGGCGCAGCTCGCCGGGCCCTACGACGAGCGCGACGCGATCCTCGCGATCTCGGCGGGTGTCGGGGGGACCGATGCCGCGGATTGGGCCGAGATGCTGGTCCGGATGTATCTGCGCTGGTCGGAGCGCCGCGGCTTTCGGGCCGAGATCATCGAGAGCACCCCGGGCGAGGAGGCCGGCCTGAAGAGCGCGACCCTGCAGATCGAGGGCGACTATGCCTACGGCTATCTGCGGACGGAGCGGGGGACCCACCGCCTGGTGCGGATCTCGCCATTCGACTTCCAGAGGCGGCGTCAAACGTCGTTCGCGCTCGTCGATCCCACTCCGACGGTGGAGGCGGAGGCGGAGGTCGAGCTGCGCCCCGACGAGCTGCGGATCGATACCTACCGCTCCACCGGTGCCGGTGGGCAGAACGTGAACAAGACCGAGACCGCGGTCCGGGTCACCCACCTGCCGACCGGGATCGTGGCCGCGTCCCAGAACGAACGTTCACAGCTCCAGAACCGGGAGCTCGCGATGCGGATCGTCCGCGCCCGGATCCTCGAGCTGCGGGTCCGCGAGCAGGAGGCCGAGCAGGCGCGGGAGCGCGGCGAGATGAAGGCCGCCGATTGGGGAAGCCAGATCCGGTCCTACGTGCTTCACCCCTACACGATGGTGAAGGACCACCGGACCGACCTGGAGGTCGGGGACGTCCAGCGGGTCCTGGACGGTGACATCGACGCGTTCATCGAGGCGGCCCTCGGCCGGTCGCCTGCCGCGGTTGGCACCGTTACTGCGGAGTAGACGGCCGCACCCCGCGACAGGCCACCCGAACGGCCGGCGAGGGTACAGGGGGATGCATGATGGCAAAATTCGATCTCAAAGATCTGAAGCTCGACGAGGTCATCGACGACCTTCGCGGGCAGGCTTCCAAGCGCATTGACGGCCTGGTCGGCGAGGGACGCTCCCAGGCTCGCCGCGCCGGTGGCGGGCACGACGACGGCGCGATGTTCTCGGTGTTCACCCTGGGCCTCCTGGCCGGGGCACTGGTGGGCGCCGCGGTCGCGCTGCTCATGACACCGGTGAGCGGCACCGACGCCCGTCGCAAGCTCAGCGACCAGGTGGACAAGGTGCGCAGCGGCATGGGCACACCCGAGTGGGAGAAGACCAACGGGAACGGCACGCCGGTCGCGAGCAGCTATTCCAACCCCTCGACGGGTCAGCCCGGACAGTAGTCCGCGCGTAGCGGCCGACCAGCGATCCTTTAAGAATCCGGTGACGGCCGGGCTTCCCTGACCAATCGGGGGATCCCGGCCGTTGCCACGTCCACCTGGCCCGGCCGGCGGTAGCCGGCCTCGGCCGCCGCGACGTCCAGATGCAGCGTCGCGACGTCCTCGGCGGCGAGCCGGACCGCCGGGTAGGAGGCGAACGCCGCGATCGCCTTGAGGTAGCCGTGGCAGCGCAGGCAGGTGTCCACGCGCGCTCCCGCCGCCGCGGGCGGTTCGCCCACGGGCCGGGCGTCGTCCGCGGCCTCCTGCAGCATCCCGAGCGACCGGTGGTCATCGTTTCCGCAATACGGGCAGAGCAGGACGATCCAGGACCAACCGGTCCCGCAGCGCCCGCAGCGAAGGATCCGCCGCCGCTCCGACCCGACCAGCTCGGCGAGCGTGGGCCAGGAGCCACACACTGGACAGAAGCCGCGGTACCACGCCTCCATTCCCTCGGGACCGACGATCCGGGCGATCCGCGCCGCGGCGTCCCAGAGGACCGGCTGGAGTGCCAGCTCCAACAGCTGTCCGAATGCCGCCGGATCGACATTCGCCGCGAAGGCGGTCGCCTCGACCGCGGCGCGGTCGCCGTCGAGCGCCGCCTGGAGCACCGGTCCGAGATCGATCGGCGCGTTCACCAGGCGGGTCGCGCTCTCCTGCGCCGGGGTGCCGTGTCCACTCGTTTCGGACAGGTTGCGCGCGAGCAGCTGTAGCTCCGCCCGGATCTCCGCCGGGTCGCAGGCGAGGGTCGCGTGGCCGAGCAGCGGGCGCCCCGCCGCGATCGCGTCGGCGGCCGTCGCCGCGTCGAGCTCGATCGACACGTCAAAGTCGGGGCGACCGCGCAGGCTCCGCAGGCGGTCATCGTGGAAGGCCGCGATCGGCCCCAGGGCCGCGTCGGCCGCGGCGAGGTCGCGCCAGCGGGCGCGTGCCTCGTCGACCTCGAGCGGGGTGGCTCCGGTCAGGACTGAACGTACGCGATGGCGGAGTAGAACATCGCGTAGCGGAAGGCGAGGACCCCCAGCAGCACGACGACGCCGATCATGGTCAGCCGGCCGCTCGGAAGGGCACGCATGCGCGGGCCGAGCAGCACCAGCGGGACCAGGAGCGCGGCTCCAACGACGCCGATCCAGAAGGCCGGGCCGACCAGCAGGCTCCCGACGAGTGCTCGAAGGGCGGTGCCATCGCTCGCCAGGCTGACGAGGAAGATCACGAGCACGATCGCCCCGATCACCGCGGCGCCAAAGAGGGCCGCCCGGATCGCGGCCGCGGTCCGTGTCGCGCCCATGCGGTCGGTGACGATCGCCGCGACCGCCAGGCCGGAGAGCTCGCTGAAGACGATGAACAGCGCGCCGACGAGGAAGGTGTCGGACCAGACGCCCTGATTCGTCACGTTGATGAGCACACCGCTGTAGCCACTCACGACGAGCGCGCTGATCTCGCCGACCACGAGGAGGGGGACGCTGTGCGCGACCCCTTCGATCCAGGAAAGCTTCACCCGGCCGCTGTGATGGAGCGAGTCGACGAACGCGAGCAATGCGAAGCCGGAGAAGATGAGGATCGCGATCGTGCCCCAGTTCATCGGGGAATTCACGTTGAACATGATCGGACTCGGCCCCCGCTCGGGGGCACCCGGGCTGCGGAAGACGAGGTTGAGGAACCGGCCGGGCTGGCCGAGATCGAAGATGAGGAAGAGTGGCACGATCGCCATGAGGGGCAGCGGAATGAAGCCGAGGCGATGCGCGACCGCCTGATCGCCACGATCACCGGCGAAATGGATGAGCCCCATCGCGACGTAGGTCCCGGCGGCCAGGCCGGCGATGAACAGCGCCATCATGATCGGCCATTCCCATTCGGGAGCGAGGACGTAGGTGCCCGGCATCGGTCCCCCCTAGCCCGCGGCCGGCGGCGTTGCCGCGGTCGCGTTCTCTTCGATACGACGGCGCCGGAAGGCAGCGAGCCCGGTCACCCCGAGCACGGCCGCGGAGATGAGGGCGACCCCGGCCGACGGCGCGAAGTTGCGCTGCGGGAGCGCGGCGTGCGCGGGGAGCTTGTAGACCTCTGGCTTGTCGAGAAGCAGGTAGAAGACGTTCAGGCCGCCGACGACCTCGACATCCTTCACCGCGGTGCCCTTGTTGGGACCTTGGGTGATGGTGCCGCTGTTGCCGAGGTCCCAGCCGTAGATGTAGGCGTCGGTCTGCCCACGACCATGGAGCGCCTTCACCCGCGAGGAGGCCATCGCTTTCAGGTCGTCCACCTTGCCGAAGGTGAGCGACGCGGTGGGGCAGGCCTTCGCGCAGGCGGTGCCCTGGTCCGCCTCGAGGCGATCCTGGCAGAGGATGCATTTGTTCACCCGGCCGGTCTTGTGGTTGAACTCGATCACACCGAACGGGCAGGCCCCGACGCAGTAGCGACAGCCGATGCACACGTCCTGGTGGATGTCGACCGATCCGAACTGGGTGCGGTAGAGCGCGCCGGTCGGGCAGACCTCGAGGCAGCCGGCCTGCTCGCAGTGCTTGCAGGAGTCGGACATCATGAGCCAGCGGGGGTCCGACCGGTCGAGGCTTTCGGCGGTCGGCGTCATCTGCTCGATGAACTTCACGTGGCGCCAGTTCGTGGATGAGAGGTGGCCGGTGTTGTCGTAGGAGTCGCCGATGAAGGCGGTGTGATTCCGGACCGCGGTCTCATTCTCCATCTCGAGGTCGTTCCATTGCTTGCAGGCGACCTGGCAGGCCTTGCAGCCGGTGCAGACCGACGTGTCGACGAACATCCCGCGGTTCTCGCTCATGTCCGGGCCCGTCCCTTCTCGATGCGGCAGGTGAAGGCCTTGCCCTCATGGATCGTGACGTTCGGGTCGGCGACCATGGCGCTGATGTTGTTCACGACGTCTCCGGTGGCGATGCCCTGGTAGCCCCAGTGCCACGGCATGCCGACCTGGTGGACGGTCTTTCCGTCGATGAGGAACGGACGCATCCGCTTGGTCACGAGGGCCCGGGCCTCCGTCGTGCCGCGCTCGGTGATGACCCGGACATACTCGCCGTTCGCGATGCTCTTTTCCTTGGCGAGCTCGGGCGACATCTCGATGAAGAGCTCGGGCATGAGCTCCGCGAGCCACGGGAGGAAGCGGGTCATCGTGCCGGAAAGGTGATGCTCGGTGAGCCGGTAGGTCGTGATGACCGTCGGGAACTGCGTCCCCGCGTATTCGTTGTATTTGTTGTTCGGGACGTCATAGATCTTCGAGATCGGGTTGCGGTCCTGCTTGTAGAGGAAGTTCCGGACCGGCGACTCCCAGGGCTCGTAGTGGGTCGGGAGCGGCCCGTCGCCGGTCCCTTCGTACGCGAACAGCCACCCCTTTCCGTCCTTCTTC
>DATLEG010000212.1:0-10204 GCA_035525465.1 Saccharimonadales bacterium (SeqCode) | reverse complement strand
GTCTCGCGGGTGCTCGGGCGGCCCTTGTCCTTCAGGTCTCCGGCGCGCCAGACGAGGAGCCGCGCCGCCTCGGTCTCGACGACCATGTCGGCGATCATCTCCTGCACCAGCTGATGCCCGGCGATGGGCTTGCCGAAGCTGCGTCGCTGCGTCGCGTAGGCGACCGACGCTTCGATGCAGGCCTGCGCCACGCCGACCGCGCCGGCAGCCACCGAATAGCGGCCCGAGTCGAGCGCGGCCATCGCGATCTTGAACCCCTCCCCGACCTCGCCCAGGCGGTTGCGATCGGGGACGCGGACATCCTCGAGGATGAGCTCGGACGAGTCGCTCGAGCGCAGGCCGAGCTTGCCGTGGAGTCCGGCGCTGCCGTACGGCTGCCGCTCCCGGTCGAGCAGGAACGCGGTGATGCCCTTATGGCCCTTGTCCGGGTCCGCCTGCGCGAACACGAGCGCCAGCTTGCTCACGCTCCCGTTACTGATCCACATCTTCCGGCCGTTGATGATCCAGTCGTCTCCATCGCGCCGGGCGGTCGAGCGGAGCGCCGTCGCGTCGCTTCCCGCCTCGGGCTCGGTGAGGCCGAAGCAGCCGATGACCTCGCCGGAGCACAGGCGGGGGAGGAGCTCCTGCTTCTGGGCCTCGGTCCCGTACTTCAAGATCGTGAGCTCGACGAGCGAGATCTGGACCGAGAGCGTCGTGCGGACCGACGAATCGGCGCGGCCGAACTCCTCGGTGATGAGGGCATGGCTCACCAGATCGACCCCCATGCCCCCGTACCGCTCCGGGACCGGCCCACCGAGGAATCCGATCGGCGCCATCGCTTTGAGCACGTCGGCCGGGAAGGTCTGGGTGCGGTCACGCTCGCGCGCCCCCGGAACGATCTCCCGGTCCGCGAAATCGCGGGCCAGCTTGCGGATCTCGAGCTGCTCGGGTGCGAGATCGAAGTCCATCGCCAAAGTCTAGGCACGGGCTCTGGCGCCTGCGTCGCCGATGTCACATCCTGTGCGGGTGAGCGTCCGCTGAGGGTGGAATCGGTCCCGCCCGTCGCGCGTTCCAGTGGAGTGACCCGCCGACCGGCGTCGCCCCTCGCGGGCTGGACCGCCCTCGGGATCGTCTACCTCGTCTGGGGATCGACCTACCTGGCGATCGCCATCGCCGTGGAGACGCTGCCGCCGCTCCTGTCGGCCGCGATCCGGTTCCTCTTTGCCGGGTCGCTCATCGTTGCCTGGTTCGTGGTCCGCGGGCAGGGCGCCGCGCTTCGGGCCACTCGGGCGCAGCTTGTCGGCGCCGTGCTCGTCGGGACGCTGCTCCTGGCGAGCGGCAATGGCCTGGTCGTCCTGGCCGAGCGCACCGTCCCGTCCGGTCTTGCCGCGCTCGTCGTCGCCTCCGTCCCACTGTGGCTCCAGGTGCTCCGCCGTATTGCCGGTGAGCGCATCCCCGGGGCGACCGTGCTCGGGGTGGCGGTGGGCTTTGCCGGCGTCCTGTTCCTCGTCGTCCCCCGTGGGGTGTCCGGGCAGACCGACCCCATCGGTCTCCTGAGCCTGGTGGGCGCGACGATCTCCTGGGCCATCGGCTCGTTCCTTTCCCAGCGGATCCGGATGCCCAGGGACCTGCTCGCGTCGACCGGCCTGCAGATGCTGGCCGGGGGTGCCGTGCTCGCCGTCGTGGGTCTCGCGACGGGGGAGGGGGCCCATCTCGATCCGGCCGCGTACTCCGGCCGCTCGACCGGCGCGCTCATCTACCTCGTGGTCTTCGGCTCACTGGTGGCGTTCACCGCGTACACCTGGCTCCTGCAGCACGCGCCGGTGTCCCAGGTCGCGACCTACGCGTACGTGAACCCGGTCGTCGCGGTCGCGCTCGGTGCCCTGGTGCTGGCCGAGCCGGTCACGCCCTCGGTCATCATCGGTGCCGCGGTCATCATCGCGGCCGTCGCCTTCATCGTGAATCGCGAGGGAGCGCGCCGCCGGGCCGCCGAGGAGCTGGCGCGGATCGCGCCGGCAGGCTCGCCCGCCGACTAGATCCGCTCGAACACCGCGGCGACACCCTGGCCGCCGCCGATGCAGAGCGACGCCAGGCCGTAGCGGCCACCGCGCTTGTGGAGCTCGGTGATCAGGGTGAGCGCGAGCCGCGCGCCCGAGGCACCGAGCGGATGGCCAAGGGCGACCGCCCCGCCGTTCACATTCGTCTTGTCGCGGTCGAGCCCGAGGTCCTTCTCCACCGCGAGGAACTGCGTGGCGAATGCCTCGTTGATCTCCACCAGATCCAGGTCGGCGACGGTGAGCCCCGCCCGCTTCAGGGCCATCCGGCTCGACGGCGCAGGGCCGATGCCCATGGTGTCAGGGTCAACGCCGCAGACCCCGCCGCTCACGATCCGAGCGAGCGGGGTGAGGCCGGCCTTGGCCGCGGCGCCGGCGGAGGCGACGATCACCGCGGCCGCGCCGTCGTTGATCCCGCTCGCGTTGCCGGCCGTGACGGTCCCGTCCTTCTCGAACCGGGCCACGAGCCTGCTCAGGACCTCGACCGTCGTGTCCGGCCGGATGTGCTCGTCCTTGTCGATCACCGCGAGGCCCTTCTTCGTCTTCACCTCGACCGGGACGATCTCCTCGCTGAATCGGCAGCTTTCCCGGGCCGCGGCGGCGAGGCGGTGGCTGCGGGAGGCGAATTCGTCGGCGGCGGCGCGGCTGATGCCGTACTTCCGGCCGAGGTTCTCGGCGGTGTTCGCCATCCCCAGGCCGTTGTAGCTGTCGATGAGCGCGACCCAGAGGAGGTCCTCGAGCTTCTGCTCACCCAGGGGCAGGCCCCAGCGTGCGCCGCGGATCTGGTGCGGGGCCATGCTCATGTTCTCCGCGCCCCCGGCAAGGACGAACTCGGCCTGGCCGAGCCGGATCTCCTGCGCGGCGAGCAGGATCGCCTGGAGGCCCGAGCCGCAGAGGCGGTTGATCGTCAGCGCGGGCGCCGCGATGGGCGCGCCGGCCTTCAGTCCGATGTGGCGCGCCAGGTAGACCGCGTCGCCGGAGGTCTGGAGCACGTTGCCAAAGATGACCTGATCGATCTTCTCCGGCGCGAGCGCGGAGCGCGCGAGCGCCCCCTTGCTCGCGATGACCCCGAGGTCGGTGGCCGAGACGTCCCGCAGGCCGCCACCATATGTACCGAACGCGGTCCGCGCTCCACCGAGGATGACGACGTCGTCCACGCGCCCATTCTCTCACTCTGCGACCATCCGCCCATGGCCACCCGGAGCGTTTGGCAGATCGGAAAGACCGAGGCGTCGTCCGGCGGCGGGATGGTCACCGCCGAGCATCCGCTCGCCGCGGACGCGGGTGCGCGGATCCTCGCGTCCGGAGGCAACGCGGTGGACGCGGCGGTGGCCGCCGCGTTCGCGATGGGGGTCGTCGAGCCGACGACGAGCGGCCTGGCGGGGGTCGCCTGGTGCGTCATCCGGCAGCCGGACGGAACGGTGACGACGATCGACGGCGCCGGTGCGGCCCCGCTCCGTGCCACCCCGGACATGTATGAGCTGCTCCCGGCGGGGGCGTCCGGGATGTATGGCTGGCCGGCGACGAAGGACAACGCCCAGAACGTGGGCTACCGCTCGGTCGGCGTTCCCGGAGCGGTCGGCATGCTCTGCCACGCGCTCGAGCGCCAGGGCACCCTGGGCCGCGAGGCCGTGCTCAGCGACGCGATCCGTCTCGCGGCCGATGGCTTCGATGTGGATTGGTCCTTCACCCTGGCCGTCGCGACGTATTACGACCGCCTGGCGCCGATCGCCGCCTCGCGCCAGCTCTATCTCAAGGAGAACGGCGCGCCGCTGCACGCCGCGACCGGTCTCGAGCCGGGGGACCGGTTCGTGCAGTCCGATCTTGCGGAGAGCCTGCGAGCGATCGCGGCTTCCGGACCCGACGTGCTGTACCGCGGCGCGCTCGGGAAGGCGATCGTCCGTGACGTCGAGGCCCATGGCGGCCTCCTTTCCGAAGACGATCTCGCCGCGTTCGCGGTGCGCGAGAGCCCGCCGCTGGTCGCCGGCTATCGCGGCCATCGGATCCACACCCTGGCCGGCGCCTCCGGCGCGGTGACGCTCATCGAGGCGCTGCGGATCATCGAGGGCTTTGCGTCAGGCGGCGGGCCACTGGACGCTGCGACCCTGCACCTGCTCGTCGAAGCGCAGCGGCGCGCGTTCGCCGACCGCTTCCATCACCTCGGGGACCCCGCGGTGGTCGGGACCGAGGTCTACGACCGGCTCATCTCCGATGCGCATATCGCCGCAGTCCGCGCCACGATCGACCTCCGTCACGCGACCCCCGAGGCCGGCGTCACCGGCATGCCGCCGAGCACCGACTGCACGACCCACGTGAACGCGGTCGATCGGGACGGCCGGATGGTCGCGCTCACCACGACGAACGGCGGTGCGTATGGCTCGGGCGTGGTGGCCGCCGGCACCGGGATCATGCTGTCGAACGTCATGACCTGGTTCGACCCGCGCCCGGGGGGGCCGAACTCGGTCGCGGGCGGCAAGCGCATCCTGTCGGCGATCGCGCCGCTGGTCGTCACGCGCGGCGAGCAGCCGATCCTGTGCGCCGGTGCGCCCGGCGGCCGCCGGATCATGAGCGCCATGCTCCACGTGGTGACCAACGTGATCGATCACGGCCTGGGTCCGCAGGACGCGGTGAACAGCCCGCGTACCCACTGCGAGTCACCGGTCGCCCTGCTCGAGTCGCGGATCCCCGCCGAAGCGCAGGAGACGTTGGCCGCGATGGGCCATCGTCTGAGCGTGAAGGAGGAGTCCTTCGCCTCCTCGCATTTCGCGCGGCCGAGCGCGATTGCGATCGACGGAGCATCGCTGCGTGCTGGGGTCGGGGCGCTCAAGACCTCGACCGCGATCGGGGTGGGGTAGCCGGGCTACGCCGTCGCGAGGAGGCGGAGCGCGACCAGGGCCATGACCTTGGTCGCGTTCCGCAGATCATCAAGACGCACGTATTCGTCGGGCCGGTGGGCGGTCTCGAGGATCCCGGGGCCGTAGGCGATGCAATCGGTGACCCCTCCCCGGCGGACGACGTGCTTCTGGTCGTAGGTCCCCGGGCTCGCGATCGATCGTGCCTGGCGTCCGGTGACGTCGAAGATCGCCGCCCTGGTCGCCTGCGCGACCGGCGCGTCCTCGGCCGTGGCCGTCGGTTCGACGAGCATGAGGTCGCGCACCGACCAGCGGATGCCCGGATCGGCCGCCGCCTCGCTCGCCACGATCTCTGCGATCTCCGCCCGGACCGCATCGCTCCGCTCCTCCTGGAGGAAGCGGCGGTCGAAGATCGCGACCGCCGTGTCCGGGACGCAGGGCGACTGCTCCTCATCCGACGGCTGACCGGCGTGCAGGGAATTCAGGTTGATCGACGCCCGACGCGCCTCCGGTGGCTCGACCGGCACCGTGGTCCGGCGTTCGGCGAGGCGGGGCCGAAGGTCCCGGTCGATGCGGGCGACGAGGCGGGCCATCGCGTCCGCCGCGTTCCGGCCGAAGGTGGGCATGCTGCCGTGGGCGGTCGCGCCATGCGCCGTCACCTCGCACCAATAGACGCCACGGTGCCCGAGACAGACCCGGTCGACGCCGAGCGGCTCGGTGATGATGACGTGGTCGGTGCGTGCGGCCGAAAGGTACCCCTGGTCGCACAGCTCGCCGACACCGGCGAAACCGCCGGTCTCCTCATCGACCGTCGCGCTCTGCTCGACGCTCCCGCGAAGGCGGATGCCGGCCTGCCGGATCGCCTCGACCGCGTAGACCGACGCCGCGATGCCGGCCTTCTGATCTCCGGCCCCGCGTCCCCACAGCACACCTTCGGAGATCTCGCCGCCGAACGGGTCGTGGCTCCAGGCGGCCGGGTCGCCGATCGGGACGACGTCGAAGTGGCCGTTGAAGTGGAGGGTCGGTCGCGCCTCCGCGCCGGCCAGGCGGGCGAAGACATTCACCCGGGGATGGTCGGCGCGAGCATGCTCGGCGGTCACGTATTCGACGGCGTAGCCCAGGCCGCGAAGGTGATCGCCGATCAGCTGCGCGCACTCCCTGTAGCGCTCACCCGGAGGATTCACCGTGGCCACGCGGACCATCGCCTGCAGGAACGACAGGCAATCGGCGGCCAGCGCGTCGACCGCGGCAAGGACCCGTGCCTCGTCGGTCACGACCCGGCCAGCCGGACGCCGCGCACGATCGCCTGCGTGGTCGCGTCGGCGGCCGCGATCTGCACCGCCGTGGGATCCGCTGCGATGCGTTCCTCGCCGCCGACGGACAGGCAGAAGAGCGTGTCTCCGTCCAGGTCGGTGTGCGCCGGATGGATCGCGCGGGCCAGCCCGTCGTGCGCGGCGGTCGCGACCCGCTGGGCCTGGGCCTTGGTCAGCAGCGCGTCGGTGGCGATCACCCCGATCGTCGTATTCGCCCCGGGCAGCGGGGCGCCCGTTCCGCCGCCGGTGGGCAGGCCCGTGATCCACTCGTTCGCCGCAGGATCGAAGATCGCCCCCAGCGCGTTGGTGACGATGATCGCGGTCACCGTCGCTGCGCCGGCCCGGACCGTCGCGATGCCGATCCCGCCCGGCCGGACGTGTGCCGGACCGGAGAACTTGGCGACCGTGGCGCCGGTGCCCGCGCCCACCGCCCCCTCCTCCGGCTCGCGCGTGGCCGCAAGGCAGGCGGCGGTGCCAGCCTCCGGACCCGGCCTGGCGGCGGGGTCGCCGTTCAGGAGGTCGAAGATCACCGCGCCCGGGACGATCGGCACGCGCACCGGCCCGACCGCGAAGCCCTGCCCCTGGAGCTCGAGAAAGCGCAGGATTCCCGCCGCCGCGGCGAGCCCGAAGGCGCTCCCGCCGGTGAGAAGGATGGCGTTCACCGCCGGCACCGTCGCGGCCGGATCGAGGAGCGCGGTCTCGATCGTTCCGGGCGCGCCACCGCGGATGTCCACCCCGGCGACGGCGGGCTGGTCGCAGAGCACGATCGTGCAGCCGGTGCGACCGACCGGGTCAGTCCAATGACCGACCCGGATCCCGGTGACGAGCGGCAGCCGAAGAGCGCTCATAGCGGGAACGGCACGCGCCACAGCGCGACCGTGAAGCAGAGCGCCGCGGCGAGGCCCGACCAATCGCGCGCCGCCATCCGGCCCAGGTGCACCGCGCTCCGCCCGGCGCCACCGACATAACAGCGGGCTTCCATCGCGAGGATGAGGTCCTCGGCGCGCCGGAAGGCGGCGACGAACAGCGGGACCGTCACCGGGATGAGCTGCCGGGTTCGCTGCACGAAGCGCAGGCGCCCGGGGCGGCCGAAGTCCGCGCCTCGCGACGCCTGCGCCTTCATAAGGCGCTCGAGCTCTTCGGCGACGGTCGGCATGAAGCGGTACGCGATCGCGAGGATCATCGCGATCTCGTGACCTGGTACCCGGAACCGCCGGAGCGGCGCGAGGAGGGACTCCACCGCCTTGGACAGCTGCGTGATCGGCGTGGTCAGGGTGAGCAGGCTGGAGAGCAGGATGAGGTCGAAGATCCGGAACACCCCCTGCGCGGTCTGCCGCATCGAATTGTCGGTCACCGTGAACGCGAACTCGTACGGTCCGACGGCGACCGGCTGGCGCCAGAGCACCGCCGACCCGGTGGGGTCGTAGTTGCCGAGGAACAGGAAGTTGAACAGGGTGAACACGATGAGGATCGGGACGACCGGCCGGATGCCACCGGCGAGATACGTGATCGGCAGCCGGCTGAGGACGATGAGCCCCAGGACGAACACGAACGCGATCGCGTTCCCGATGTATGAGGGCGTGGTGATGACGCCGGCGATGATGATGACGAACGCGATGATCTTCGCCCGCGGGTCCATCCGGTGCACGACCGACGTGCCCGGAATGAACTGCCCGACGGTCACACTGCGGCTGAATTCGAACTCGTCCACATCGCCTCCACCGCATCGTTCACCGTGAGCACGTCGCCGGGCAGCGCGATCCCTCGTTCGCGCACCGCCGCCGCGACCTCGGTCGCGGCAGGTACTCCAAGGCCGAGCTCCCTCAGGCGACCCTGCTGGCGGAACACTTCCCGGACCGGTCCGGAGAGCACCGTGGCGCCATCGGCCAGGACGTCGACCCGCTCGACGAGCTCGGCGACCTCGTCCATGTTGTGCGACACGAACACGAGCGCGGTCCCATCGCGATCGTGCAATCCGCGGAGCGCGGCGAGCAGCTCCCGCCGGGCACGCGGGTCAAGCCCCGCGGTGGGCTCATCCAGGACGAGGACCTCCGGCTCGAGGGCCAGCACACCGGCGAGCGCGACCTTGCGCAGCTCTCCGCCGGAGAGGCCGAAGGTGTAACGGTCCTTGAACGTCTCGAACGGTAGCCCCACGAGGTCCATCGCGCGGGTGACCCGCCGCCGCACCTCCGTCTTGTCGCAGCCATGCTTGCGTGGACCGAAGGCGATGTCATCGGCGACCGTCGGATCGAAGAGCTGCTGCTCCGGGAACTGGAACACCAGGCCGACTCGCCGGCGCAGCGGCCGCGGGTCGACGTGCCGGTCGGAGAGGTCCTGCCCGAACACCCGCACCGAGCCGCGATGGGGGCGGAGGAGGGCGTTGAAATGCTGCACGAGCGTCGACTTTCCCGATCCGGTGTGTCCCATCAGCCCCACGACCTCGCCCGCGGCAAGGGTGAACGACGTGCCGCGCAGGGCCACCGACTCCAGGGGCGTGCCGCGCAGGTACCAGTGCCAGAGGTCGTGCACCTCGATGATCGGTGGGGTCACCGCGCGGCCCGCGCAGCGAAGGCGTCGGCGAGCTCTGAGACGGTGAGCGGGATGACGCCGATATCGAACCCGTGCAGCCGGAGCCGCTCGGCGATCTCGGTCACCTGCGGAACATCGAGCTCGAGCGCGCGGAGGCGCTCGGGCATCGCGAACAGCTCACGCGGCGTGCCGGTGAGCGCGACCCGTCCTTCCGAGAGCACGATGACCCGGTCCGCACGCGGCACCTCACTCATGAAATGGGTGATCGAGACGATCGTCACCCCCTGCCGGTGGAGCGCGCCGGCGGTGTCCAGCACTTCCGCGCGCCCGGAGGGGTCGAGCATGGCCGTGGCCTCGTCCAGGATCACGCAGGAGGGCCGCATCGCGAGGACCCCGGCGATGGCCACCCGCTGCTTCTGCCCGCCGGACAGCTGGTGCGGCGCCCGGCTCCGGAGCGCCTCGATCTCGACGATCCGCATCGCTTCGGCCACTCGCGCCTCGATCTCCGCGCGCGGCAACCCGAGATTCTCCGGGCCGAACGCGATGTCCTCCTCCACGATGGTCGCCACGAGCTGGTTGTCCGGGTTCTGAAAGACCATGCCCACGACCTGACGGATCCGCCGAAGCTCGGCCGGGTCGCGCGTGGAAAGCCCGTCGACGGTCACCGTCCCGCGTCCAGGGACCACCAGGCCGTTGAAGAGCTTGGCGAGGGTGCTCTTCCCCGACCCGTTGTGACCGATGATCGCGAGCCACTCGCCCCGCCGGACCTCGAGGGAGATCTCGCGCAGGGCAGTCACGGGTCCGCCGCCGGGGGTGGGGTAGGAGACCGAGACGCCCTCGACCCGGATGAGCGGGGACGGCGCGGAGAGCGGCCCGTCGCTCACAGCGGCGGCTGGAAGCGACCGTCGGCCGCGGTCCAGCCGCCGTCGACGATCATCAGCGCGCCGGTCACGTACGAGCTGGCCTCGGATGCGAGATACACCACCATTCCCGCGAGCTCTTCGGGCCGGGCCCAACGGCCGAGGATGCTCTTGCGGGCGTAGCCGTCGTACCAGTCGGGGTCGTTCTTGATCGGCGCGGTGAGCGGGGTGTCGACGACCCCGGGGGCGACGGCGTTCACGCGAACGCCCTGCGGACCCAGCTCGGCGGCCAGCGCGCGGAGCATCTGGACGATGCCGGCCTTCGTCGCGGCGTACACGCCCTGCCCCGGCTCGACTGTGAGCGCGCGAATGCTCGCGAAGGCGATGATGCTGCCGTGGCCGCGCTCGGCCATCCCGGCTCCCACACCGCGGATGAGCCGGAAGGTCCCCTTGAGATTGGTGTCGATCACCCGGTCGAATTCGTCGTCCGTGATCTGCAGCAGCGGCTTTCGGACATTGATCCCCGGCGTGCTGACAAGGATGTCGATGACCCCGGAGCGCGCCACCGCCTCGGAAACGGTGGCCGTGTCGCGCACATCCACCCGCACCGCGTCGGC
>DATLEG010000201.1:0-2404 GCA_035525465.1 Saccharimonadales bacterium (SeqCode) | reverse complement strand
TAGTGGGTCCCGGGAACGACGCCGAGCATGTCCGCGACGTCGCTGAAGCGCACGCCCGTCCATTTCACGATCCCGCGCGGCCGCGCCGCCCCGCACTGGAGCAGGAAGGTGTGCGAGACGCGCGGCAGCTTCTCGAGGTCGGAGAAGTGCATCGTGCCGCCCAGCTTGGCCAGGCCGCGCGTATCGACCTTGATCGCCATCTTGCGATAGTCGTACTCGATCGCCGGGACCGACCGATCGGCGGTGCGCCAGAACGGGTTGTCGCCCTGGTCGATGGGGCCCGCCTCGCTCTCCGCGTGCTCGACCGCGGAGCCGTCGGCGTTGAGCGGCAGATTCGCCGGGAAGCCTTCGCGACGAGGGCGGTCGACGAGCGTGGTGGGCCACTCCTGGGCGGCGCCCGCGGCGGGCGGCGTCTGGGCGGCGAGCTCGTGGGCGGTCAGCCCGGCCAGGGAGATCCCGGCCAGGGTCGAGCCGGACAGGGCGATCGCGTCACGTCGGGTGAGGTTGTCCATGGTCGGCTCGCGTCCGGAGAGGTGGGGGACCGCGCTTCGGGAAGCTATGGGGTGAGCCCGCCCGGGGGCTATCCCGGCCCGGACCGTGCCGTCAATTTCGGATCGAGCGGCCGATGCTCTTGAGACCCGAACGCGAGGCCCGCGTGGACCAGACCGCGACTCCATCGTATTCCCGAGATTCCCGCGTGTCCCATCGCCGGACCAACATCGGCTTCCTGATCGTCCTGGTGGGCACGGCCGCGATCGGCATGCTCGTCTGGCCGGTCTTTCCGGGGCTCACCCTCGCGGCCGTGCTGGCGACCCTGCTGACCCCCGCGCACCGGCGCGTGCTGGCGAAGCTGCACCGACCCTGGCTCGCCGCCACCGTGAGCACCGTCGCCGCGGGCCTGCTCATCCTGCTGCCGCTCACCGGCGTGATGTTCATCGTCGGCACCGAGGCCATGGCCGGGATCGAATGGCTCACCGAGCGCGAGGCCGCCGCCACGACCAGCACTCCGGTCACGGAAGAAGTGCGCGGCACCATCGCGCGCACCGCGCTCCGGTTCGGGATCAATCCGGGCACCGTCGTCGACCTGGCGGAAAGCCAGGTCCGCCGCGCCGGCGGCATCGTCGCCGCGCGCACGCTCTCCTTCCTCTCCGGCATCCCCGGCGCCCTGCTGCAGCTGGGCGTGGCGATGTTCGCGCTCTTCTATCTGCTGCGCGACGGCGAGGAGTTCATGCAGACGCTGCGCCGCATGGTGCCGCTCGAGCCGGAGCGCACGGACGAGCTGCTCAGCCGCGCCCGCGACATCACCTACGCGACCGTGTTCGGCAACGTGCTGGTCGCGCTCGCGCAGGGGACCATCGGCGGGATCGCGTTCCGCATCCTGGGGATGCCCGCCGCCGCGCTGTGGGGGACGATCATGGCGGTGATGTCCATGATCCCGATGGTGGGTCCCGCGATCGTGTGGATCCCCGCCTCCATCTACCTGGCCGCCACCGGCCACCCGGCCAAGGGGTTGATCCTGACCGGGATCGGGATCCTGGTGATCGGCACGGTGGACAACGTCATCCGCGCGATCTTCGTGGGCGGCCGGGCCCGCGTGCACTCGCTCGTGGTATTCTTGAGCGTGCTCGGCGGCGTGCTCGTCTTCGGCGCGGCCGGCATCGTGGTGGGGCCCGTGCTCTTCGTGCTCGCGCTCATCGCGATCGAGGCGGGCCGCCTGGCGATGAAGGGGGACGACTACGTGGGGGTGGCGATCCCGACCGAGAGCGCGAAGGGCTGAGCTCGGCGGCCGACCGGTCGGGATCGCCCGCTCTTCAGCGACCCAGCGCCTGCGTCGTCGCCCCCGTCCCGCCGGCCACGTTCTTGACCACCTTGCCGCCGCGCATCACGAAGCGCACGCGCTGCAGGGCCGTGATGTCGCGCACCGGATCCCCGTCCACGGCGATCAGGTCGGCCTCGAGCCCAGAAGCGATCCGGCCGATCTGGTCGCCCAGCCCGAGAGCCTGGGCGTTCAGCGACGTCACGGCGGTGATCGCGTCCATGGCGGGCTGGCCGGCGGTCTTCACCCGGTAGACGACCTCCTGCGCGTTATTGCCGTGGGCCCCGGCGCCCGCGTCCGTCCCCATGATGATCTTCAGTCCGGGGATCTTGAGCGCGCGCTTGAACATCTCGGTTTTGGGCCCGATGCCTTCCTCGGTGAACTTGAAGCCCTGGTCGTCGAAGTTGCCGATCCCGTAGTACTGCGCTTTGTGGTCGAGGTAGTTCTGCGAGACGAGGCCCACGTTGGGCTCGAAGAAGGTGCCGCGCTGCGCGATCAGCCTGAGGTCGGCGTCGCTCACCTGGGTGCCGTGCGTGACCGTCGTGCACCCGCCCTCGACCGCGGCGCGCACCGCGGACGCGGCGTGGG
>DATLEG010000200.1:0-2115 GCA_035525465.1 Saccharimonadales bacterium (SeqCode) | reverse complement strand
GTCTGTACGCCCACTACCGCAGGCACTACACGCCCAACAACGCGTATGTCGTCATCGTCGGTGACGGCGACGCGGCGGCGCTCGCCGAGCAGGCGTCGGCGGCGTTCGCCGGTCTGGAGTCCGGCGAGCCGATCCAGCCGCCCCGGGCGCCAGAGCCACCGCAGATGGGGGAGAAGCGGGTCGTCGTGCGGCGCGCGGGCGGCGCCCTGCCGATCGTGCAGCTCGCGTTCCGCTCGGTGGCCGCGACCGACCCGACCGCGGCGGCGCTCACCGCGCTCTCGGTCGCCCTCGCCGGCGCGGGGGGCGGCGGCGATGCCGCGTCGGGCCGGTCGTCGCGTCTCTACCGCGCGCTGGTGGACACCAATCTCGCGACCGACGTGGACGCCACCTTCCAGCTGATGAAGGACCCCTACCTGTTCTGGGTCGAGGCCAGCCTCCGGCCCGAGGTCGCCCATCGGGAGGTCGAGGAGCGGATCCTCGCGGAGCTTGAGCGCCTCGGGGCAGCTCCCC
Organism: Saccharimonadales bacterium (SeqCode); assembly: GCA_035525465.1. Lineage (GTDB taxonomy): Bacteria > Chloroflexota > Limnocylindria > P2-11E > P2-11E > UBA4735. Next base: position 1,605 of record DATLEG010000200.1, on the reverse strand, counting down.
TGGCCGAGGCGGAGTTCGCCCGCGTCCGCCGCCAGCTTCTGGCGAGCACCGCGTACCCGAGCGACACGGTGACCGGCCGCGCCTATCGCCTCGGGACGCTGCTGTCGACGGGGGCGGCCGCATCGATCGGCGCCTGGTACCAGGCGCTGGCCGCGGTGACCGCCGACGAGATCCAGCGTGCGGCGGCGGCGACGTTCCGCGAGCGCGGCCGCACCACCGGCTGGTTCATCCCCGAGGACGGTGCCCCGTGAACACCGTGCATCGCCGGACCCTGCGCAACGGTCTGCGCCTCGCGGTGATCGGGATCCCGGGGCTGCGTTCCGCGGCCGCGCTCCTGGCGACCGAGGCCGGGCAATGGTTCGAGCCGGCCGGCCGGCCCGGCGTCGCCCGCCTCGCCGCGCAGGCGCTGCTCCGTGGCACCTCCGACCTGGACGCCGCCGCCTGGGCCGACGCGCTCGATGCGCTCGGCGCGAGCGCGCGGCTCGATGTGGGATCCCACGCGGCGGTCTTCTCGGGCCAGTGTCTGGCCGAAGACCTCACCGCGTATCTCGGGCTCGTCGCCGGCGCGGTCGTCCGCCCGGCCTTCGCCCCACCGGAGATCGAGCTCGTGCGGGACCAGACGATCGCCGCGCTGGAGGAGGCCTCCAAGGACACCCGCGCGGTCGCCGAGCGGGCCTGGCGCGAGCTTGCCTATCCGGCCGGCCATCCCTTCCACACCTGGCCCTCCGGTGACGAGGCGGTCGTTCGGTCAGCAACGGCGGATGAGCTCCGGTCCTTTCATCGTTCCGCGGTCCATCCCGCGGGCTCGGTGCTGGTGATCGCCGGGGGCATCGACGCGAGCGCGGCCTTCGAGGCTGCCGAGCGCGCGTTCGGGGAGTGGGAGGGACCCGCCGGTGCGCCGGCCGATCCGCCGGTCGTGGCGATGACCGCCATCACCCGCCGCGTGGCGGAGCTTCCGGACAAGACCCAGTCCGATATCGTGCTCGGCTGGCTCGGCCTGGCGCGGACCGACCCGCGCTTCACCGCGGCGCAGGTCACGAACATGGTGTTCGCTGCGGACACCTTCGCCAGCCGGGCCGGCCACGTCGTACGCGATGAGCTGGGCCTCGCCTATTACGTCTTCAGCACGATCGCCGGGACCCGGGGGCAGGGCCCCTGGGTGGTCCGGATGGGCGTGAATCCGGAGAATGTCGAGCGCGCGATCGTCGAGACGCTCCGGGAGCTGCGGAAGATCCACGACGCCGATATCGCCGAGGACGATCTGACCCTCGCCCGCGACAAGCTGGCCGGCGAGCTGGAGGTCGCCCTCGAGAGCCCCGCGGGCGTCGCGTCGATGGTCCTCGAGGCCGAGCTGTTCGGACTGGGCGATGATCATTTCGAGCGGTACCCGCGCGAGCTGCGGGCGGTGACCAGGGACGAGGTCGTCGCGATCGCCCGCGAGCTCCTGCCCCTGGATCGCTACGCGCTCGCCATCGCCGGACCTCCTCTTTGATCACGCCGGGAGCCTGACCCGGCGGGCCTGGCGTTCGACCAGTCCATCCTTGATCAACGCGTCGATGAGCCGGGGCACCCGCTCGTCATCGATCGCCTGACGCAGGCCGCCCG
>DATLEG010000187.1:0-7868 GCA_035525465.1 Saccharimonadales bacterium (SeqCode) | reverse complement strand
GGCCCTTATCACACCGGCCCCTTCGGCCTGCTCCAGACCTTCGCCGACGCGATCAAGCTCCTGTCCAAGGAGGACATCCGGGCGAAGCTGACCGATGCTCCGTTCTTCATCGCCGCGCCGGCCATCGTGTTCAGTCCGATGCTCGCGTCGTTCGTCGTGCTGCCCTTCGCGCCCGATTTCGTCGGCGCGGGCCTGAACATCGGCCTGCTCTACCTGACCACGCTCGGCTCGATGACCGTGCTCGGGATCGTGATCGCGGGGTGGGCGAGCAACAACAAGTACTCGCTCATTGGCGGTCTCCGATCCGCAGGGCAGCTCATCTCCTATGAGGTCCCGCAGATCCTCGCTCTCGTCACGGTCGTCCTCTATGTCGGCTCACTGTCGATGATCGAGATCACGCAGTCCCAGCCGGACCTGCTGGTGAACGTCCTCATCCTGCCAATGGCCTTCGTGACCTACTTCATCGCGGCACTTGCCGAGACGAACCGGAATCCCTTCGACCTCCCGGAGGCCGAGTCCGAGCTGGTCGCCGGCTTCCTTACCGAGTACTCCGGCATGCGCTGGGGGATCTTCTTCCTCGCAGAGTACGGCGAGGTGACGGTGGTCTCCGCGATCATGGCGACGCTGTGGTTCGGGGGCTGGCATGGTCCGGGGGTCGACGCCGTCCCCGCGCTCGGGATCCTCTGGTTCACCGCGAAGACCTACGGGTTCGTTCTGCTGTTCATGTGGATCCGAGCGACCCTGCCGCGGCTTCGGATCGATCAGCTCATGGGCTTCTGCTGGAAGGTCCTCATCCCGCTGGCCCTGGTGAACATCCTCGCCACCGCGGTGCTGCTGCTCGCGTTCGAAGACGCCCGCCTCCCGATCGCGGTCGTGAATTGGGCCCTGGTCGTGGGCCTCATCTTCGGGCTGCCCTACTTCCAGAAACGCCGTCTGCGCGGCTTCCGGGTCCGGACGCGCGAGACCGCGGCCCTCCATGAGCCGCGCGGCATCGTCTCCTAGCCGGTGCGCGCCTAGACATGTACGACTTCATCGAGCCGGTGATCTTCGGTCTGCTGTCCATCGGCATCATCGCCGCGGCCGGATGCGTCGTGCTCCTGCGGCGGATCACCGCGCAGGCACTGCTGATGGCCTTCACCTTCTTCTGCATGGCCGGGATGTTCCTGCTCCTGGGCGCCGAGACGATCGCCGCGTTCCAGGTCCTCATCTATGTCGGGGCCATCACCGTCCTGATCCTCTTCGGGGTGATGTTCACCAAGCAGGACGAGCGTGCGTACGCCCTCTTCTTCCAGCGGCAGACCCCCTGGGCCGGCGCGGTGGTCGCGGCGATCGCTCTGCCGGTCATCATCCTCGCGTTCTCGTTCCCTGACGGCGTGCCGCTGGCGCCAGGCGGCGATCTCATCCCGCTCGCGACCAGCCTGTTCGGTGACTTCGCCTTCCCCTTCGAGGTGGCGTCGGTGCTCCTCCTGGCCGCGCTCGTCGGCGCGATCGTCCTGGTGAAGCGCGACGACGACGAGGAGCCGACCGGCCCGGCCGGAGAGGCGCTTCCATGACCGTGCCGCTCGGCGCGTTCATCGCCGTGTCCGCGGCGCTGTTCTTCATCGGCGCCGCCGGTGTCCTCATGCGCCGGAACGCGGTGGTCATCCTCATGTGCGTCGAGCTCATGCTGAACGCCGCCAATCTCGCCCTGGTCGCCTTCTCCCGCCGCTCCGGCTCGATCGACCAGCGGGGGAGTGTGTTCGTCGTCTTCGTCTTCGTCATCGCGGCCGCCGAGGTCGCGGTGGGTCTGGCGATCGTCCTCTCCGCCTACCGCAACCGGCCGTCGGTCGATGTTGACGGCGCGCGGGCGATGAAGGGATGAGCGCGGTGGATCTGGTCTGGCTCATCCCCGCGTTGCCGCTCGCGGCGTTCTTCGTGAACGGCCTCTTTGGCCGCCGCTGGCTCCGCCATGCGACCGGACCGATCGCCGCCGCGGCGGTCGGCGGAGCGGCGCTCCTCGCCATCCTGGTGTTCCTCGAGGTCCACGGCGGCCGCGAGCACACCACCGTCCGGCTGTATGAGTGGATCGGCGTCGGGGACTTCCATGTGGATGTCGCGGCGCTGGTCGACCCCCTATCGGCGGCGATGCTCATCGTCGTCACCGTCGTGTCGTTCCTGGTGCACGTCTATTCGATCGGCTACATGGAGCACGATCACGGGTTCCACCGGTTCTTCACCTGGCTCCCGCTGTTCGTGTTCGCGATGCTCATCCTCGTCCTGGGCGACAACTACCTGCTCCTGTTCGTCGGCTGGGAGGGGGTGGGCCTCTGCAGCTACCTGCTCATCGGTTTCTGGTTCGAGCGTCCGGAGCCGGCCGGGGCGGCGAAGAAGGCCTTCATCATGAATCGCATCGGGGACTGGGGATTCATGATCGGCATGATCACCACATTCCTCGTATTCGGCTCGATGAATTTCGAGGACGTGTTCGACCGGCTCGCGTCGAACGCGCCGGCGCAGGGAGTCCTCACGCTCATCTGCTTCGCCTTCTTCCTCGGGGCCACCGGCAAGTCCGCGCAGCTGCCGCTGTACTCCTGGCTCCCGGACGCGATGGAGGGTCCCACCCCGGTGTCGGCGCTCATCCACGCGGCGACGATGGTGACGGCCGGGGTCTACCTGGTGGCGCGCTCCACGCCGCTCTTCGCCCTCGCCGGCCCGGTGCTTCCGACGGTGGCGATCGTTGGCGCGGTCACCGCGATCTTCGCCGCGACCATCGCCCTGGTGCAGTTCGACATCAAGCGCGTGATGGCCTACTCGACGGTGAGTCAGCTCGGCTACATGTTCCTGGCCCTCGGCGTGGGCGCGCCGGTCGCGGCGATGTTCCATCTCATCACGCACGCGTTCTTCAAGGCGCTCTTGTTCCTCGGCTCAGGATCGGTCATCCACGGGGCGGGGAACGAGCAGGACATGCGCAAGATGGGTGGCCTCAAGGCGAAGATGCCGGTCACCTACTGGACGATGCTCATCGCCGGCGGTGCGCTGTCCGCGCTCCCGCCGCTCGCCGGCTTCTGGTCCAAGGATGAGATCGTCGGAGCGGCCTTCCTGCACGGCTATCCGGTCCTCTGGGTCGTCGGGGTGTTCACCGGGGGCCTGACCGCGTTCTACGTCACCCGCGCGATGTGGCTCACCTTCCATGGGCAGCCGCGCGACCAGCATCTCTTCGACCACGCGCACGAATCGCCACGGATCATGACCGTGCCGCTCCTCGTGCTGGCCGCGGGGAGCGTCCTGGCGGGGTTCATCGGCTTCCCCCCGGACCACGGCTTCCTCCACGCGTTCCTTGAGCCGGCGGTCACCACCGGACACGAGGTCGTGGCCGAAGGTGGGACGAATTGGGGCGAATTCCTCGCCCTGGCGGCGGTGAGCGTCGCGGCATCGATCGCCGGCATCACGCTCGGCCTGTCGATGTACGCGCGGCATCGGCCCGATCCGGCGGCGGTCTCGCGGGCCTCAGGTCCCTTCTATCGCGTCCTGGTGAACAAGTACTACGTCGACGAGCTCTATGACCGGCGCTTCGTGGACTTCGGCAAGGCCGCCTCCGGCGTGGCCTGGGCGTTCGACATCCACATCATCGACGGCCTGGTGAACCGCCTGGGCTGGGGCTTCCGGATGGCCGGTGGCGGCCTCCGCCGCGCGCAGACCGGCCTGGTGGGCAACTACGCGTTCACCGTGGTCGCCGGGCTGCTCGCGGTGCTTGTGGTCTACGCCGGCTACGCGGTCGGGATCCTCCACCGATGAGCCCCTTCGGCCTGGACCACGTGCTGACCCTCCTCATCGTCATCCCGCTCGCCGGTCTGGTGCCGCTGCTGTTCTTCATCCGGGACGACCGCGCGGTGAAGCAGGTCGCGATCGTGACGACCTTCGCCGAGCTGATCCTCTCGATCGTGATGCTCTCCCAGTTCCACATCGGCGAGGCCGGCTACCAGCTCCACGAGAAGGTCCCGTGGATCCCCGGACTCGGCGTGAGCTACGAGCTCGGCGTCGACGGGCTCTCGGTGCTCCTGGTCCCGATGACGACGCTGCTCACGTTCATCTCGGTCCTCTACTCGTCCGGCGGCGCGATCAAGACGCGCGTCGGGGAATTCATGGCCGCGTTCCTCCTCCTCGAGGTCGGGATGGTCGGCGTGTTCCTCGCGCTGGACCTGTTCCTGTTCTACGTGTTCTTCGAGCTGATGCTCGTGCCGATGTATCTCATCATCGGGATCTGGGGCGGGACCCGCCGCGTGTACGCGACACTGAAGTTCGTCCTGTTCACCCTTGCCGGGTCGCTGCTGATGCTGGTGGCGATCATCGCCGTGTATCTCGCCAGCGGCGACCCCGGCTCGCGCACGCTGTCCCTTCCCGAGCTCATCGCCGGGCGGGCGCGGTTCTCGGCCGACTTCCAGTTCTGGGTCTTTCTCGCGTTCGGCCTCGCGTTCGCGATCAAGATGCCGATGGTCCCGTTCCACACCTGGCTGCCCGACGCTCATGTCGAGGCACCGACCGCCGGCTCGATCGTCCTTGCCGGCGTGCTCCTCAAGGCCGGCGGCTACGGCTTCCTGCGGTTCGCGCTCCCGCTCTTCCCGTTCGGGACGCAGGCCTGGCTTCCGGTCCTCATCCTCCTGTCGGTCGTCGCGATCCTCTATGGAGCGGTCGTCTCGGTGGTCCAGAAGGACCTGAAGAAGCTCGTTGCCTACTCCTCGGTCGCCCATATGGGCTTCGTGACCCTCGGGATCTTCGTGCTCAACGCACAGGGCGCGGTGGGCGCGGTGCTGCAGATGGTGAACCACGGGTTCGTCACCGGCGCGCTGTTCCTCTTCGTCGGGATCCAGTACGAGAAGACCCATCGCCGGCAGATCGCCGATCTTGGCGGTCTCGCGAACCGCTGGCCGCTCTACACGACGTTCTTCGGCGTGTTCGTGCTCGCATCGCTCGGGCTCCCCGGCCTGTCCGGGTTCGTGGGTGAGTTCCTGGTCCTGCTGGGCACCTTCAAGTTCAATCCCGCGACCGGACCGGGAGGCCTGTTCTGGGGACCGCTGGCCGCGATCGGGGTCATCCTCGCGGCGGTCTACCTCCTCTGGATGTTCCAGCGCGTCATGTTCGGGACGGTCCGCGAGGCGTATCGCTCGCTTCCCGATCTTTCGCCGCTCGAGGTGGCTTGCGCCGTCCCGCTCCTGCTGCTCACGGTCCTCCTCGGGATCTTCCCGCAGGCCGCGATCGCCTACATCGAGCCCTCGCTCGCCCGGATCATCGCCCTCGCCACCGACGCCTCGTTCGTGGTGCTGAAGTGATCACCGATGTCGGCGCGGTCCTGCCGGAGATCGCGGTCACGATCACCGCGCTGCTCATCCTCCTGAGCGATGCGGTCCTCGAGCGTTCGCAGGCCCGACGCTGGCTCCCGCTGCTGGCGGTCGCCGGTCTGGTCGCGGCGATCTTCAGCGGGCCGTTCACCACGAACGGCGGGTCGTACTTCTCGGGGTTCGTCATCGTCGACACGTTCGCGACGTTCTTCCGGGTCCTGTTCTGCGTGCTCGCGATCCTCGCCGTGCTCGTCGCACCGGACTACCTCGAGCGGCGCCGCATCCCGGCCGGTGAGTACTACGCCACGGTCTTGTTCTCCACCGTGGGCGCGATGGCCATCGCGCTGTCGGCCGACCTCATCTCGCTGTTCGTCGGGATCGAGCTCATGACCATCCCGGTCTACGTCCTGGCCGCGATGCAGCGCCGGGACCGGTACAGCAATGAGGCCGGGCTGAAGTACTTCCTCCTTGGCGCGTTCAGCTCCGCGATCCTGCTCTACGGCTTTTCCTGGCTCTATGGGATCGCTGGAACGACCGCGTACGCCGGCATCGCCGACGTCGTGGCGCGGGATGGCCTCACCGGAGTGACCGCGGTCGCGATCGCCCTGGTCACCGTCGGCCTCTCGTTCAAGGCGGCGGTCATCCCGTTCCACCAGTGGACCCCCGATGCGTACGACGGAGCGCCGACTCCGGCCACGGCGTTCATGAGCGTCGCGCCGAAGGCCGCGGCGTTCGCGGCGATCCTTCGGGTGTTCTTCGGCGCGCTCGGTCCCCTCGAATTCGACTGGAGCGTGCTCCTGGCGGTGCTCGCGGCGGTCACGATGACCGGAGGGAATGTCGTCGCGCTGGCGCAGACGAACGTGAAGCGGATGCTCGCCTACTCGAGCATCGCCCACACCGGATACATCCTCGCGGCGGTGGCCGCGTACAAGGTCGGCGGTTCGGCCGGCGCTGCGGTCCTGTTCTACGTCTTCGCCTACGGGATCATGAATCTCGGTGCCTTCGCCTGCCTCGCCTATCTGGATCTCGGTGGGACCCGGGGCGCGACGCTGGAAGAACTCGATGGATTCTCGCGACGTCACCCCGGTGGGGCCCTCGCGTTCGCGGTGTTCCTCATCTCGCTTACCGGCATCCCGCCGACGGTCGGCTTCATCGCCAAGGTCTTCATCATCGGTCCGGTGCTGGACCGGGGCTTCGTCTGGCTCGCGGTCACCATCGCGCTGAACGCGGTCCTCGCGGCGTTCTATTACCTCCGCGTGGTCGTGCACGTCTATATGTACGACCCGGCGACCGGCGCACCGCGGATCCTGCCCGCGCCACTGCTGTCGGTCGGCCTCGGTGTCGCCGCGGTCGCCACCGTCGTCCTGGGGATCGTGCCCGACGGTCTCTATCGCTGGGCCCTCCAGGCCGCCGGTCCCTTCGTGGTGCGGTAGCGCGAGTCCCCGCTAGCCGCTCGGCAATAATCGCTCGCCGACGAAGCCGCCGATCGCTCCCAGCACCGCCGCCACCGCGAGCGGTACCAGCAGGGCGGGAAGCTCGAGCGTGAGCACCGGGCCGAACCGGGAGACCGGCGAGAAGCCGGGCGTGAAGGCCTGATGGAGTTGGGTCGCGAGGATGCTTCCGAGCAGCAGCGAGAAGAGCAGCGCGCAGGGCGCCGCGAGCGCGCCGCTCCGGCCGGCGATGATCCCGGCGCAGAACAGCACACCGGCGCCGACGCCGAACAGGACCGCCGGTGGGACCGGGAGCGGCTCGGTGAGGCCCCACCAGAACGCCAGGCCGGTGGTGGTCGCCAGGACCGCGGCGAGAAGGCGGGCCATGTTCACCGCCGGCCCGGCGCTCCACCCAGGCCGGCGCGAAGGCGTCCCCCCAGCAGGCCAAAGAGCGCCCCCGCGACCGCGTAGGGCACGACCGAGAGCCCGAGCTGCAGCTCGAACTGCAGCAGCGAGCCCGGATCATTCGCGTACGAGCTGCGCGTCAGGTAGGAGATCAGGCCGGACAGGGCCGCGCCGGCGAAGACGGCGAGCGCTCCGGCGAGGGCCGGCCGGCGCCCGGCGAAGAAGCCCGCGCCCGCGGAGCCGAGCGAGAGGTATGCGAGCGCGAGCAGGGCGGCGACCCCGATCCAGTCGGCGATCCGCAGGAACACGACCTGATCGACGACCGCCGCGGCCCCCGTCGCGATGAGAAAGCGCATCAGGCGACGATGGCGAGCGCGCGGTCTGCGAGGTTCAACGGCTCGGCGCGCCCGTCAGCCCCGATGAGCGCGATGTCCTCGATGCGTACGCCGAACCGGCCGGGCAGGTAGATGCCCGGCTCGATCGAGAACGCCATCCCCGGCTCGAGGATCTCCGTGTTCCCGGCGACCAGATACGGGTGCTCGTGTCCATCGAGGCCGATGCCATGTCCGAGCCGGTGGATGAAATGCTCCCCGTGCCCGCCGTCCGCGATGACCCGCCGGGCGGCCGCATCCACCGACTCCGCCGTCGCCCCCCCGCGCGCTGCGGCATAGGCGGCCTCCTGCGCGCGCAGCACGAGCTCATGGACCCGGCGGGTCTC
>DATLEG010000153.1:0-3464 GCA_035525465.1 Saccharimonadales bacterium (SeqCode) | reverse complement strand
CGGTCCAGCGGGGGCTCGTGGTCATCCGCCCGGGGACGCTCACCGGGTCGGCGCTGCTGGGGGCGCGGATCCGGGTGCTGGAGACCGCATCCGGCCCGCTCGAGCACGACGACACGGTGAAGGTGCATCTGGGGACGGCCGAGCGGGTCGCCCGGGTGTCGGTCCTCGGCGGCCCGCGCATCCTGCCCGGCCACGAGGACTGGGTGCAGCTGCGTCTGCTGGAGCCGGTCGCGGTGCTCGTCGGCGACCGCCTGGTCCTGCGCCGGCCATCGCCGTCGGAGACCATCGGCGGCGGCGTCGTCGCGGATACCAGCGGCGAGCGGATGCGCCGGCGCAGCGAGGCCGTCGCGGCCCTTGACCGGCGTTCGGTGACCTCGGTGGCGGATCGTCTCCTCGCGTCCCTCGACCAGCCGCGGACGCCGGAGGAGGCCGGTCTGCGCAGCGGCCTGGACGCCGAGATCCGCGATGCCGCGCTGGCGGAGCTCCTCGCCGACGGTCGCGCGATACGCCTCGCCGATGCGGTGGTCGCCCACGACACGTTCGAGGCCCTCGCGGTCCGTGCCGAGCGGACGCTTGCCCTCGCGCACCGGCGCGCCCCGCTGCGGCCCGGTGCACCGCGCGAGGAGCTGCGCAGCACGCTCGGGCAGCCGCCGAAGCGCTACGCCGCGCTCATCGCGGCGCTGGTCGCTGCCGGCCGGATCACCGAGCGCGGCACCGCGCTCGCCCTGCCCGGTCACGTTCCGACCCTGTCGCCTGAGCAGGAGACGCGCTGGACGACGGCGCGCGCGGCCCTCGGCCGCGAGCCCTTGCAACCGCCGGGCGTGGCCACCCTCGCGAGCGATCTCGGGATCGATCGCGAGCTCCTCGCCGCGCTGATCGATCGCGGCGATGTCGTGCGCGTGTCGCCGGACGCGGTCTTCCTTCCCGATGCGGTGCTGCGCTTCGGCGACGCGATCATCGACGCGCTGGCGAGCGGTAGGACGATCACCGTCGCCGCCGCGCGCGATCTCACCGGATCGAGCCGGAAGCATGTGCTTCCGTTGCTACAATTCCTCGACGATCACGGTCTCACTCGACGAGTGAACGACGATCGGATCCTCATCCACGCACCATCCGTTGCGCGTGAGCGACTGCGCAGCGCGATCGGCACGGATGGGGGATCAAAAGGGGGAACCACTTGAAGCTTCGCACCGCGCGCGCGACGGACGCCGGCACGAGCGACGTCACCATCGTTCCGCTGTTCGACGATCTCACGCCGCCCGCCGGTCTGGGTCGGGCCGCCCGCGCGACCGTGGAGCGCGTGGCCGCCGAGCATCGCGCGAGCCTGCTCTACAGCGTCTTCACGCACGTGGGATCCGGGCGCGAAGGGCGCGTCGTCGTGGTCGGGGCCGGGACACGCGCCGCGTATGACACCGAGCGGGCCCGCGGGGTCGCGAGCGCCGGGATCAAGTCCCTCTGGCGCACCGACACGAAGTCCGTCGTGCTCCATGCGGCCGCCGACCGGATCGGCGATGAGCGGGCCGTCCAGGCCACCGCCGAGGGCGTGCGATACGCGATGTGGCGCCCGGAGTCGCACCGTACCGACAAGACCGAGCGACGGCTGCCGCCCCTCGGCCAGGTGACGATCGTCGCGGGTGGCGACCACAAGGACGCCCTGCGCCGCGGTGAGGCGGTGGGCGAGGCGGTGAATGTCGCCCGGCGGCTGGCGAATGAGCCGGCGAACAAGATGACCCCGACGATCCTCGCCGGCGAGGCCCGCGTACTCGCGGAGGCGGCGGGGATCGAATGCCGGGTGCTGGACCGCGCGCGCTGCGCCGCGCTCGGCATGCACAGCTTCCTGTCGGTCGCCCAAGGAAGCCACGAGGAGCCGCAGCTCGTCGTCCTTCGGTATCACGGCCGGGGCGGCAAGGGGTACGACCTCGGGTACGTGGGGAAGGGGATCACCTTCGACTCCGGCGGGCTCTCGATCAAGCCGGCCGACGGGATGCACCAGATGAAGGCCGACATGACCGGAGCGGCCACGGTGATCGCCGCGATGGCGGCGATCGGCCGGCTGGGGCCGAAGGTGAATGTCATCGGGATCGCGCTCTGCACCGAGAACCTGCCCGGTGGGGGAGCGACCAAGCCGGGGGACGTGTTCACGAGCATGAGCGGCAAGACCGTGGAGGTCATCAACACCGACGCCGAGGGCCGTCTGGCCCTCATCGACGGCCTGACCTACGCGCAGCGCGAGGGCGCGATCCGGGTGGTCGACGTGGCGACCCTCACCGGGGCGATCTCGGTCGCGCTCGGACCGTACTTCAGCGGGCTCTTCGGGAAGCCCGAGGCCTTCGTCGAAGAGGTCCGGCGCGCCGGGACCGAGGCGGGGGATCGGCTCTGGCCGATGCCGCTCACCGACGAGGTGCGCGCTGATATCAAAAGTGATATCGCTGACCTGATGAACAGCGCCGGCCGCGCTGGCGGTGCGCTCAAGGCGGCCGCGTTCCTCGACGCGGTGATCGAGCCGGGGACCGAGTGGGCGCATCTGGACATCGCCGGAACGGACTGGTCGGAGAAGGACCGCCCCGAATCGCCCAAGGGGCCTCAGGGGCCCGCGGTCCGGACGCTCATCGCCCTCGCGGAGCGGTTCGCGCGGTCATAGCATTGACCAGATGAGCGGACCGGCGGGCAGCGCGCCGGTCTTGGTTATCGGCGCCGGCCTGGCGGGTTCCGAGGCCGCCTGGCAGCTCGCACGACGCGGTCACCCGGTCGAGCTTGCGGAGATGCGCCCCCTGACGATGACGCCGGCGCATCACACCGCGCGGGCCGCGGAGCTGGTCTGCACGAACTCCTTCAAGTCCGACGTGCCGCAGGTGGCGGCGGGCCTGCTGAAGGAGGAGCTGCGGCGCCTGGGATCGCTCGTCCTCACCGCCGCCGATGCCGCCCGGGTCCCGTCCGGGCAGGATCTCTCGGTCGACCGGGACCGCTTCTCCGCCGGCGTCGAGGCCGGCCTGGAGGCGGCCGGGGTGCGCCGGACCGCCGGGGAGGTCACCGCCCTCGACCCCGCCCGCTGGACGATCGTCGCGACCGGGCCGCTCACCTCACCGGCCCTCGCCGCCGAGGTCGAGCGCCTGGCCGGGGCGGAGCACCTCCATTTCTATGATGCCGCGGCGCCGATCGTGTTCGGCGAATCGCTCGATCAGAGCGAGCTGTTCCGAGCTTCGCGGTACGACAAGGGCGCCGGGAATTACCTGAACGCGCCGCTGGACCGCGCCGCCTATGCGGCCTTCGTCGCGGCGCTCGTCGCGGGAGAGCAGGTCGAGCGAAAGGACTTCGAGACCACCGGTTGGTTCGAAGGTTGTCTGCCGGTCGAGGAGCTCGCCCGGCGCGGACCCGAGACCCTTCGCTACGGCCCGCTGAAGCCGCTCGGTCTCACCGATCCCCGGACCGGCCGGTGGGCCCACGCGGTCGTGCAGCTGCGCCAG
>DATLEG010000130.1:0-5218 GCA_035525465.1 Saccharimonadales bacterium (SeqCode) | reverse complement strand
GCTTCGGCGACCAGGAGGAACAGCCCGCCAGCGATGGCGACCGGTGTGCCGAGCGCGATCGCGGTCCAGACCGCCGCGAGGGTGACGTCGTAGCGCACCACCTCCCATTGCTCGGGCAGCGCCAACGAGACGGCGGAGGCGTAGAGGACCGTCGCGAGCACCGCGCTGAGGACCAGATGTGACCAGTGGAGCGCGGGATAGATCGCCAGCAGTCCCCCCAACGATGCGCCGATGGCCAGTGCCCGGCGCGGAAGGGCCCGCCGTTGCAGCGCGATGGTGACGACGACTGCGACGATGCCCAGCACCGCCCCAAGGCGGAGCCCATCGGACAGGTGGGGGAGCGTGATCGTCGTCACGTCCGCCCGCGTGACCCCGATGAGACGCAGCAGCACGAGGGTCCCTCCAGCTCCCGCCGACATCGTGACGACCCCGCGGAGCGGCTCACGCTCGGCAGCGCGGGCCTGACCGCGCTCGTAGCGCCAGGGGATGAACGGGTAGAGGCCGGCGAAGAGCGCCGCGCCGATCGAGCAGGCCAACACCACCCCCGGACTCACTGCGGTGGGGAGGATGGCGTCGAACCGGAATGAGGCGCCGCCGGACCGCGAGAGCAAGAGCGCGGCGAGCACGAAGAATTCGATCCCGACCGCGAGGTACGCCGCGACCCGGGTGGTCGCCGGCAGGGGAGCGACGGCGACCGTCCCGAGCACCGTGAGCGCGCCAAGGACCCCGAGCACCACGCTCGCGGCAATAAGGTCCTCCGTCACCGCCAGGGCGATGAACACCAGGCCCATCGCCAACAACGTGCCCGGAAGCAACGGATGCCGGCGGGTCATCCGGCGCGCGCCGAACAGGGCCGCCACCGTGTAGGCGGCGCCCACGGCGACACCGATCTCCGCGAGGCCGTCGAAACGATAGGACGCGAGGATCGTCGGGCCGCCCGCCGCGGACCATTCCCAGAGGGCGTGGCCACTCGAGCGCGCCGGCTCGACCAGCAGGCCGACGAAGATGGGCGCGGCCACCGCCGCGACGCCCGCACCGAGGGCGATCGCGACGATCCATGACCACCGGCGACCGGTCCGCTCGTGTAGCGCCAGCAGGAGCGCGACGGCGCACAGTGCCGCGGCGGAGCAGACCAGAGGTACCTCGGCCGTGACGGTCACGCTGGGGTAAGGTACCCGATGTGGATATGCGCCTTCTGCCGCAGCAGCAGATGAAGGTCACGCCGAAACAGATCGCCGCGAACTACATCCTGCAGCTGTCCTCGATGGAGCTGCAGGACGCGATCAATCAGGAGCTCGAGGAGAATCCGGCGCTCGACCAGGACGAGGTCCAGGTCTGCCCCCTGTGCGGGAACCCCCTCAGCGGGCGGATCTGCCTCACCTGCTTCGGCACCGGAAAGCTGAGCGGCGCCCAGCAATATCAGGACACCGAGCCGCTCGAGGGCACCAGCCTCATGCAGCGCGACGACGACGACGAAGACTTCGATCCGATCGTGCGCGCGGAGGCCGAGCAGACCCTCGCTGAATATCTCTCCTGGAACGTTCGGGTCCAGGTGCCGCAGCGCCTGCACCACGTTGCCGAATATCTCATCGGCAACCTGAATGACAACGGGTACCTCGAGGGCACGGTCGAGGACGCCGCAAGCGCCACGAAGGTGACCGTCGCCGACGTGCTGGAGGTCCTGCGCGCGATCCAGTCGATCGAGCCCTGGGGCCTTGGCGCCCGGGACACGCGCGAGTGTCTGATCATCCAGATGGACCACCTCGCGGAGTCCGGCGAGCCGGTACCGCCCCACGCCCGGGCGATCGTCAGCGATCATTTCCGCGAGCTCGGTGAGCACAAGTTCGGCGACATCGCGCAGGCGCTCCGGATCACCCGCGAGGATGTCCAGGCGGCCTGGGACTACATCAAGGACAACCTGAACCCGTTCCCGGCCCATGCCTTCACCGCCGGACCGGATGGCACGAGCATCGGTGGACGGCAGGTTGCCCTCCGGCCCGACGTCATCATCCTGAAGAACGAGCAGGGAGACTTCGACGTCGAGGTCATCGAGTCCCGTCGCTTCTCGTTGCGTGTGAATCCGGTCTACCGCCAGCTTGTCGGCCAGCTGCAGGCCGCCCGGGCCGCGGGTAACGATGCCCCGCAGATGGACGACAAGGAGCGGCAGCACATCCGCGAGTACGTCACTCGAGCGAAATTCTTCATCGACAACATCAACCAGCGCCGCCAGACGATGGCGCGGATCACCGAGGTCATCGTCGAATGTCAGCGGGACTTCCTGGAAAAGGGGGTCCAGAGCCTGCGGCCGCTCACCCGCGCCGAGGTGGGCGAGCGGATCGGGATGCACGAATCGACCGTCAGCCGGGCAACGGCCGGGAAGTTCGTGCTGCTGCCGGCCGGTCAGGTCATCCCGTTCGCGATGTTCTTCACCGCGTCCCTCGGCACGAAGGACGTGATCAAGAACATCATCGAGGCCGAGGACCGGACCCATCCGTATTCCGATCAGGAGATCGTCGAGCGCCTCCGGAATGACAACGGGATCATCCTCGCGCGGCGCACGGTCGCGAAGTACCGCGAGGAGCTGCAGATCCTCCCTGCCCGGCTCCGTCGGCGCGCATGACCGTCCCGACCGGTACGGCGGACCCGATCGCCATCGCCCGCCGGTGCTTTGACGACATCATCTGCCGGGGGGACCTCGCCGCCGCAGACGAGCTGCTCGCCGCGGATGTGGAGTTCACCACCGTCACCGGTGAGGTGCTTCGCGACCGCCGGGCATTCCAGAACTTCGCGACGCAGCTTCGTGAGGCCTTCCCCGACATCCGCTTCGACTTCCAGGAGCAGTTCACCGACGGCGAGCGGGTCTGCATCCGCTTCGTGATGCGCGGGACCTTCCTCAGCACACTCATGGGACTGTTGCCCACCGGCGCCGAGTTCGCGGTCACGGGCATCGACACGTTCCGGGTCGTCGGCGGGAAGGTCGTTGAGATCCACGCGAGCTACGACACCCTCGGTCAGCTGCAGCAGCTGGGGGTCGTGAAGCTCTAGGCGCGCTTGGAGGCGTTCCCCTTGGCCGGCGCCGGTCCGAGCGCGGCCTTGATCTCGTCCACCGAGGTGGCCTCGATGTGATAGCCGAACGAGGTCCGCCGCACGCCGGCGAGATCCTTGCCTCGCAGCGCGTCGCGCAGGGCGTGCTCCCGCCAGCCGATCTTGGTCGCCAGCTCGCCGGTGGTCATCCAGTCGCGGTCTCCGCTCTTGGCCTTCTCACTGGCATCGGCCTTCGGAGCGGATTTGCTGGCTTTCTGTGGTGGCATCGACCCAACGATAGCGGTCGGCGCCGGTTTGCGCCCGCGCGCGGCGTTCGGCTATCATTCGACCCAGCGCTGCAGCCCCCTCCGTCGGGGCGGGCGCTCTCTTTTTGACCATTTTGTGGAGGGATCGCGCCGTTGGAAGCCTTCGCTACGAACCCGCTCCTTTGGATCGTTCCGATCTCCGGCCTGGTGGCCGTCGCTGCTGCGGTCTATTTCGCGTTCGACGTTCTCCGCTCTGACACCGGTACCCCCGAGATGCAGGCCGTCGCCGGCGCCATCTACGAGGGCGCGGTGGCCTTCATCAACCGCCAGTACCGGACCATCGCCCTCATGGCGGTGGGCGGCACGGTGGTCATCGCCGCGGTCATCTACTTCTTCGAGACCGCCCCCGGGGTGACGCCGACCGAGCTCGCGATCAAGACCGGGGTCGCCTTCCTCGTCGGCGCGGCCTGCTCGATGGCCTCCGGGATCGTCGGGATGTTCGTCGCGGTGAAGTCCAACCTCCGGACCGCGGCGGCGGCGCAGCACAGCGTTGCCGACGCACTGCGGATCTCGCTCCGCGGCGGCGCCGTCTCCGGCATCCTCGTCGTCGGGCTGTCCCTGATCGGCGTCTTCGTCATGTTCGTCGCCTACGGGGGCTTTGAGCACCCCGAGCAGGCGCCGTTCACGATCGTCGGCTTCGGCTTCGGCGCGTCGTTCGTCGCTCTCTTCGCGCAGCTCGGCGGCGGGATCTACACCAAAGCCGCCGATGTCGGGTCCGACCTCGTCGGCAAGGTCGAGGCAGGGATCCCCGAGGACGACCCGCGCAATGCCGGGGTCATCGCCGACCTCGTCGGCGACAACGTCGGTGACTGCGCCGGTCGTGGCGCGGACCTGTTCGAGTCCACCGCCGCCGAGAACATCGGCGCGATGATCCTTGGTGTCGCGATCTTCGCGGTCACCCACAACGTCGCCTGGATCCTCTTCCCGCTCGTCGTCCGTGGCTTCGGCCTCGTCGCGAGCGTCATCGGCATCTTTACCGTCCGCGGCAGCGAGACGAAGGACCCGATGAGCTCCCTCAACCTTGGCTACTACATCACCGCGATCCTCTCGGCGGCGGGCATGGCCCTGGTGACGTTCCTCATGCTCAACGAGAAGGGCGGCTGGTACTGGTTCTTCGGCGCAGGCATGGTGGGCATCCTCACCAGCGTCGCGTTCGTCTTCATCACCCAGTACTACACCGCGGGCGCCTGGCGTCCGGTGAAGGAGATCGCCGAGGCCTCCAAGACCGGTCCGGCGACCACGATCATCTCCGGTCTCGCGGTCGGATTCGAAACGACGTTCTCCTCGGTCATCACCATCGCGATCGCGCTCTTCCTCTCGCACTTCTTCGGTGAGAAGTGGGGGACCGAGACCGGCCTCCCGCACGGCGGCATCTACGGCACGGCCGTCGCCACGATGGGCATGCTCATGAGCGCCGCCTTCATCCTCGCGATGGACACCTTCGGCCCGATCACCGATAACGCGGGCGGCATCGTCGAGATGTCGCAACAGCCGGAAGAGATACGGCGCAAGACCGACCGCCTCGACGCCGTCGGCAACACGACGAAGGCGCTGACGAAAGGCTACGCCGTCGGCTCCGCCGCGCTCGCCGCGTTCCTGCTGTTCTCCGCGTACCTCGACGAGATCTTCAACTACACCGGCATCCGCATCGGCGTCGACCTCAGCAAGCCTGAAGTCTTCGTCGGCGCGATGATCGGCGCGATGCTGGTGTTCCTCTTCTCCGCGATGGCGATCCGCGCGGTCGGCACCTGCGCGCAGACGGTCATCACCGAGGTCCGCCGCCAGTTCAAGGAGCGCCCGGGCATCATGAAGGGCACCGAGGACCCGGACTACGGCCAGTGCGTCGACATCGTCACGCTGGGCGCGCT
>DATLEG010000116.1:0-2931 GCA_035525465.1 Saccharimonadales bacterium (SeqCode) | reverse complement strand
TGCGCGCCGCGGGGCAGGTCCCGGAGACCGCGACCGAGAGCGTCGCGATGAAGCTGCGGGCCCAGGCGCCCGCCTTCGGGCTTGAGCGTCTGGCGAAGATCGCCAAGCGGCTCATCGAGGCCGAGCAGCAGCTGCGGACCACCGAAGGCACGCCGCTGCCCCTCGAGCTGGCGCTCCTCGACCTGACCACCGATGCCGCGACCCCCGGCCCGGCGACGAAGGCACCGGCGCCGACGCCGGCCGCCGTGCGCGCCGCGACCTCGGCCCCAGGATCAGGATCAGGATCAGGATCGTCGTCGACCTCGCCGGCGTCCCGGCCCGCGTCCACCGCGCCGGCGCACCGCGCGAGCGGGGTCGTCGACCTCGCCGAGCGCCGGGCCAGCGCACCGGCGCGCCCGGCGGCCGATCCGGTCCCGTCCGGTGGCGCGACCTCCCCATCGGTCTCGCTCGAGCGGATCCGCGCCGCCTGGCAGGACCTCCTCGAGCGTACGAAGGAGCGCAGCCTGGGGAAGGCCGCGCAGCTGGTGAAGGCCGAGCCGCTCGCGATCGAGGGATCCACGATCGTCGTTGGCTTCAGCGACGATTTCGCACGCAGCGTCTGGCAGGACAGGTATCGGCCGGAGCTCGAGCGCGATCTCGGGGAGATCCTCGGCGTCGCCGTTCGGGTGCGCTGCGTGAAGCAGCAGACCGCGGCAAGCGCGCCACCCGCGGCCGAAGACCCGATGCTGCGCGCGGCCCTCGAAACGTTCCGGCGACCCGACCGCATCCTTGAAGTCGAATGATGGAGGCGTCATGAAGAACATCGGTGATCTGCAAAAGATGGCTCGCGAGATGCAGGCGAATATGGAGAAGGCGCAGAACGAGCTTGCCGAGCTCACGGTCGAAGGGACCGCCGGCGGCGGCGCGGTGACCGTGACGATGACCGGGACGCAGGAGTGCCGGGCGATCGTCATCGCGAAGGACGCCGTCGACCCGGAGGACGTCGAGACGCTCCAGGATCTGGTGCAGGTCGCGGTGTCTGACGCCCTGGCCAAGTCGAAGGAGCTCGCCGCGCAGCGGCTGGGCAACGTGACCGGCGGCCTGAAGCTTCCCGGCTTCTAGTGCCGAGCGCCCTCGCCCGGCCGCTCGCCCGGCTCATCGACGAGCTCTCCAAGCTTCCGGGCGTCGGGCCGAAGACGGCGCAGCGCCTGGCGTATCACATCCTGCGCGCCTCGCTGGCCGACGCGGACGCGCTTGCCGCGGCGGTCCGGTCGGTGAAGACGGACCTGCGCTACTGCGGGAGCTGCTTCAACATCGCCGAGACCGACCCTTGCGCCGTCTGCGCGAGCGACGAACGTGATCACGCCTCGGTCTGCGTCGTCGAGGAGCCGCTCGACGTGCTCGCGATCGAGCGGACCGGCCAATTCCGCGGCACCTACCACGTGCTGCACGGCGCGATCTCCCCGGTGAACGGTGTCCGTCCGGACGATCTGCGGATCCGCGAGCTCCAGGCCCGGATCCAGCGGGGTGGGGTCTCCGAGCTGATCATGGCGACCAATCCGAACCTGGAAGGCGAGGCGACCGCGATGTACATCGCGCAGCTGCTCTCGAACGAAGGGGTGCGGATCACCCGCCTGGCCCGCGGCCTGCCGATGGGCGGGGACCTCGAATATGCCGACGAGATCACCGTCAGCCGGGCCCTCGAGGGCCGGCGGGCGATGTAAAGACCACCGGTATGGACCGCGCGGCGTTCGGGATGGCCCTCGGCGGGGTTCTCTGGGTCATCTACGGGGTGTTCGAAATGCTTGAGCCGTTCGGCGCCGCGAAGCGCTATGACCCGGCCCTTGGGTACGAGCTCGTCACCGATCCGGCTCGCTATATTGGGTACGGGATCCCCGGCGCGGCTGCCCTGATCCTCAGCGGCGTCGGGCTCGCCAGGCGGCGCGCGAGAGAGGCCGGACCGATCGTGGGGCTTGGCCGCCTCTTGGCGTCAGCGGTGGTCCTGGCAGGCGGGCTGAGCTGCGTCGGCCTCGCCGTGAGGAGCGCGCCGCTCTTCTTCGGTCCGGTGGCGCTGGGCACGCCCGTACTCGGTGCGGCCGCAGGCCTGTTGGCCATCGGTCCCCCCGGGGCGGCGCGAGCTGATCGTGGCGTCCTGCTGCTCATCAGCGCTCTCGGCCTGTTCACCCTGCCGCTGCGACCGTTGGTCTACGCATTGCACGCGATCCCGCCGGCCGGAGGTGCGGTGGCCCTTGGGCTCTTCGGGTTTGGGTGGGTCGTGCTGGGCTGGCGCGCCTCGCGTGGACGACGAGCAGCGGGTCCGTCTCCCGCCGCGCCGGCGGCTTGACCGGACCGCCGCCGGATGGGTATAGTGAGCGTCCGCATAGCGGTCCCTGGGCCATATCCGTTCGGGAGGTCGGGGCACGATCTTTAACAGTTGAAAAGTGGCAGGAACACATCAGCGCGGACACGTCGATTTTTGATCGAACTCGAAGCTTGATGGATCGCCTGAACAGGCGGTCTTTCTTTTTGTCGGAGAGTTTGATTCTGGCTCAGGACAAACGCTGGCGGCGTGCATAAAACATGCAAGTCGAACGGATCGAACCCCGCAAGGGGCGAGATGAGTGGCGAACGGCTGAGTAACACGTAGGTGACCTGCCCCGAAGTGGGGGATAACTCGTCGAAAGACGAGCTAATACCGCATGTGATCACCGATTCATTTCGGTGCTCAAAGTCGTAAGACGCTTTGGGAGGGGCCTGCGGCCGATTAGCTTGTTGGTGGGGTAATGGCCTACCAAGGCCGCGATCGGTAGTTGGTCTGAGAGGATGACCAGCCAGACTGGGACTGAGACACGGCCCAGACTCCTACGGGAGGCAGCAGTTAGGAATTTTGCGCAATGGGGGAAACCCTGACGCAGCCACGCCGCGTGCGGGATGAAGGCCTTCGGGTCGTAA
>DATLEG010000111.1:0-5731 GCA_035525465.1 Saccharimonadales bacterium (SeqCode) | reverse complement strand
CTCACCGACCCAGCGCGTCGGCATCGCGCCGTCGTCCCGCTTCGCGCCGGTGGTGCACGACGCACCGATGCTGTCCCTGGGGAACGCGTTCGATGAGGCCGAGCTGCGGGCATTCGATCAGCGGGTGCGCAAGGTCCTGGGGCGTGATGACGTGGGATACGTCTGTGAGCTGAAGATCGACGGCCTCGCGATCGACCTCAGCTACGAGGACGGGCGCTTCGTGCAGGGCGCCACGCGAGGGGACGGGACGACCGGCGAGGAGGTGACCGCCAATCTCCGGACGATCAAGTCCATCCCGCTCACCCTCCGCGACCGGGTCCCGGGGCGTATCCACGTGCGCGGGGAGGTGTACCTGCCGGCGACCGCGTTCGCCGCGACGAACGCCGAGAGAGCGGCCCGGGACGAGCCGCCGTTCGCGAATCCACGCAACGCGGCGGCGGGCGCGGTCCGGCAGCTCGATCCGGGGCAGACCGCCAAGCGCAACCTCGCGATGTGGGCGTATAGCGCCGCAGGTCTCGAGGTCGCCTCACAGCATGAGCTCCTCGCGCGGCTGCGCCAGCTCGGGCTGCGGACGAATCCGCACGCCGCCGAAGCCGCGGATATCGACGCCGTGCTCGCGTACGTCGCCGAGTGGGAGACCCGCCGCCATGATCTCGATTACGGGACCGACGGCATCGTCGTGAAGGTGGATGCGGTCGCGGATCAGGAACGGCTCGGCTTCCTCGCCCGCAGCCCGCGCTGGGCGATCGCCTACAAGTTCCCCGCGGAGCAGGCGACGACGACGGTCGAGGGGATCAAGGTCTACGTCGGCCGGACCGGGACCCTTACGCCGGTCGCCTGGCTGTCGCCGGTGCTCGTGGGCGGGACGACCGTGCGCCGGGCCACCCTGCACAACCTCGACGAGATCCGGCGCCTGGACGTGCGCGTCGGCGACCGGGTCACGATCCAGCGGGCCGGGGACGTCATCCCAGAGGTCGTGGGGGTCGAGCCACCCCAGGTCGCCAAGGGCATGCGCCGTCCGAAACGGGCGGCGGAGTTCCAGATGCCCGACCGGTGCCCGGTCTGCGACAGCGCTGTCCTGCACCGCGCGGGTGAGGTCGCGTACCGCTGTGGCAATCCGGTCTGCCCGGCGAAGACCGGGCAGCGCATCGGCCACTTCGTGTCCCGGGGGGCGTTCGACATCGAGGGCGTCGGTGTGGCGCTCATCGAGCAGCTGCAGGCGCGCGGCCTCGTGACCGTTCCGGCCGATCTCTTCTTCCTCACCAAGGAGGATCTCCTCGGCCTCGACCGGTTCGCGGAAAGGAGCGCGTCGAACATCGTCGATCGGATCGCCGCGGCAACGGTCCGGCCCCTTGGGCGGATCATCTACGCGCTCGGGATCGGGCATGTCGGCGAGACGACCGCGGATGATCTCGCCCGCTGGCTCGCGGAGCGCCTCACCGGCGAGCCGGAGTTCCGGCTGATCCTGGCGGGCCTCCGGAGTGCGAGCGCCGAGGACCTCCAGGCGATCCCGGGGGTGGGCGCAAAGGTCGCTGCCAGCATCGTCGAATTCTTCGAAAGCTCCGAGGAGCAGCGGTCCCTCGAGCGCCTGGCCGAGGCCGGTGTCAGGGCGACGCTGCCTGCCAGGAAGCCCGCGGTGACGGGCGGGCCCTTCGCGGGCAAGACCGTGGTGTTCACCGGCACGTTGGAGCGACGGACCCGCGAGGAGGCAGAAGAGCTGGTGCGTGCGCTCGGAGCGAAGACGAGCGGCTCGGTGAGCGCGAAGACCGACCTCGTCGTTGCCGGTCCGGGTGCCGGGACCAAGCGGGCCAAGGCCGAGCAGCTGGGTGTCAAAGTGGTGGATGAAGAGACCTTCGACGGTATGCTGGCCGCAGGGCGCCGTTAGCCCTACGCGGGTGAGGACGAGATAGGTGTACCAGCCACAGACGCGGCCGGGTCCGGTCATGCCCACCGCGCCCGCTGGCGCGCCGGAGATCCCACTCCCGCCCGAGCCGCAGTCGGTCGAGCAGACCGGCCTGTCGATCAGCTTCCTCGCCGATCTGGCCCTCAAGACCCTCTATCTACGCGGTCAGATGACGATGTCCGAGCTCGCCACCGCCCTCGGTCTCCCGATCGCGAACGTCACCGACAAGATCATGGAGTTCCTCAAAGGCGAGCGCCTCGTCGAGATCCGCGGCGGGACCGGACTCTCGTCCGCCAGCTACCAGTTCGTCATCGTCGATCGCGGCTCGGAGAAGGCTCAGGAGGCCCTCAACCGCAGCGGGTATGTCGGGAAGGCGCCGGTGCCCCTGGCGACCTATATCGCCGCGGTGCAGCGGCAGACGGTGAGCAACATCACCGTCACGCAGGAAGAGCTGGCCCGCGCGTTCGCGCATATGGTCATCCCGCGGGAAACGCTCGGTCAGCTCGGCCCGGCGATCAACTCAGGCCGCTCGATCTTCCTCTTCGGCCCACCCGGCAACGGCAAGACGACGATCGCCGAGGTCCTCGTCTCCCTGCTGCGGGGCGAGGTGGTGCTGCCGTACGCGGTCGAGGTGGACCAGCAGGTCATCAAGGTCTACGACCAGGTCTATCACCGCGCCGCCCTCGATCCCATCGTGGCGGACCGGCTCCGGTTCGATCATCGGTGGGTCGTATCCAAGCGGCCGATCGTCATGACCGGCGGCGAGCTCACGCTGGAGACGCTCGACCTCATCTACGACGAGACCTCGAAGTTCTACGAGGCGCCGTTCCAGATGAAGGCGAACGGTGGCATCTTCATGGTCGACGACTTCGGGCGCCAGCGGGTCTCGCCGAAGGACCTGCTGAATCGCTGGATCGTGCCGCTCGAGAAGCGGGTCGACTACCTCACGCTCCACACCGGAAAGAAGATCGAGATCCCGTTCGACATGCTCATCGTCTTCTCCACGAACCTCGACCCGGCCGACCTGGTGGACGAGGCCTTCCTTCGCCGCATCCGGTACAAGATCGGGATCGAGGCGCCGACGGTCGCGCAGTACGAGGAGATCTTCAAGCGGATGTGCGCCCGCAAGGAGATCGAATACCGCGCCGACGCGCTCTCGCAGATCCTTGCCCACTACCGCCGGAAGAACCTCGGTCTGCGGTCCTGTCACCCGCGCGACATCCTCGAGCAGCTGCACGACACCGCGCGGTTCCTCGGCCGCCCGGCCCAGCTCTCGCCGGATCTCATCGACATGGCCTGCGAGTCGTATTTCGTCTCCCTCGATCCGTCGGGGTCGCCGCAAGGCGCCTGAGCCCGGCCACATCACCCATTTGGCGTAGTCCGCTCCACCCGTCCGGCGGATGCGCGGCCACCCACGGTGAGGGATGATTTTTGCCGTGAAACGCCCATTACCCTGGATCATCCGCCGCATCCTGTGGGCGGCTGGCTGTCTCGTCGCGGTCGTCGCCATCGGCGTGCTGGACATCGTGGTCCCGGCGGAGTACTCGTTCGAGGCCTTCTACGTCGTCATCGTGGTCCTGGCGGCGCTCCGGGGCCGGCGGGCGACCGGGGTGGCCATCGGCGTCGCGGCCGCGATCGTCTGGGTCGCGGACAGCTGGACCGAGAATGCGCTCACCGTGCCCTCGGCCCTCTGGGACCTGGGGACCCGGGCCTTCGTCTTCGTCGGACTGGCGGTCCTCATCGATCTCTATCAGAAGCGGGGCACCCGGTTGGCGACGATCGACCGGCATCGGGAGGACTCGCTGTCGCTCGTCGCCCACAAGCTGCGTCAGACCGCGGAGCGGATCGGCGCGGTGACGGGCGCCATCGGCGCGCGCCAGACGGACGGGGTGGTGACCGAGGCGCGGATCGCGCTCGATCGCCAGGCGCGCGAGCTGCGGCGGATGGCCGAGGACGTGCTCGATGTGAACCGCCTCGAAGCGAGCCGGTTGCAGCTGTCGCTCGACCAGGTCGATCTGGCCGATCTGGTGACCGAGGTCGCGCGCGATCTCGGTCGCGGGCAGGTCCAGCTGGTGCTGCAGTCCGAGCCGGTGATCGTCGAAGCCGATCCTGACCGGTTGCGGGTGATGGTCGAGCACCTCATCCGGAACGCGCTGCAGTACTCGCCGGCCGGCGCGTCGGTCCTGGTCACGGTCTCGGGGAACGCCGGCGAGGCCCGGGTGGTGGTGAAGGATCAGGGCGTCGGCCTGGCGGCCGGGGACCTCACCGTGCTGTTCCAGAAGTATGGCCAGTCACACAGCGTGAAGGCCCAGGGGCTCCAGGGGGTCGGCCTCGGCCTCTACGTGACCCGCCTGATCGCCGAGGCGCATGGTGGGAACGTCAGCGCCGACAGCACCGGTCCCGGTCTCGGCGCGACCTTCCAGATCGCGCTTCCCTTGCGCCAGCCCAGCGGCGCCCGTCGCGCCGGCGCGTAGGGCTGGTGGCCCGTCGCGAGCCGACGTCGGTGGTCGGGCCGAGGCACTAGCTCCGGGGGCGGAGGGCGTGCCGGACCTGCCACGAATCGGCGTCCGGGGCGATGAAGAGCATGAACATGATCCCGTAGAAGGGGAGGTGCCCGAGGAGCTCGGACCAGCCGAAGATCGGCAGGCTCGCGGTGAAGATGGCCGCCCCGATCGCCGCGACCGGGCGGGTGAGCTGGCCGGAGATGATCACGCAGCCGATGACGAACTCGGTGAGCCCGGCGACGTACGCGAATTGCGGATCGCCCAGGCCGAACGGGCGGGCGACGTTCAAGAACGGCATCCTGTCGAGCAGCGACTGCGCGAGCCCGGGGTTCAGCAGCTTCTCGGTGAGCGCGCCGTAGGCGATGCCGAAGCCGAGCGCCAGCCGAAGGAGGGTGAGCGCGGCGGCCGGCGCCTGATCGTGGTCCGTCGGTGGCCTGACCCCGCGCCAGCGATCGAGCGAGACCGGTCCGCGGCCGACGATGAACAGGAACACCGCGATCCCGAGGATGTGGATGTTCTCGAGGATGCTCTCGAAGGTGAATGGCTGCATCGCCACGACCCCGAGCAGCGCGAGGAGGAGCGCGGCGGCCCGGGTGGCGAGACCGAGGAGGATCATCACCCCGCACATCGCCTCGACCACCAGGATCGCCTTGCCGTACAGATCGTCGTCTGGCCGGAGCGACGGGACGAAGAGCAGCCCGACCGCGGCGGCAGCGACGAGCGCGATCCCAAGATGTACTCCCAGGACGAGCGGACCGGTGTGCGAGAAGCGCTCGAGCAGCTTCACCACCTTCGGCTCGGGGAAGCGCTGCTGGATGATGAACGCGACGACCACCGCGCCGATCGCGACCGCGTAGGCGAGAAGCAGCGGCCAGCTGATCAGCAGACCGTACTGGGTGGGGAAGGGCTTCGGGTCAGCGAACCATTTCACGTGCGCGATGAGGTCGGGGTGCATCGTCCGCCTCCCAGCGGCCATCACGGCGGCCGCGGCCGTAGCGTAGCCGCACGCGTGGTGCCAGCCGGCCCGGAGGGCCCGCGACGGCGCAGCGTTCGCCACGGGTCCCAATAGACTTGACCGCATGGCCACCATCGATCGGGCGCAGGTCGAGCATGTCGCCGCCCTGGCCCGGATCGCGCTCACCGACGCGGAGCTCGACCGGTTCACCGGCCAGCTGGGCGTCATCCTCGACGCGATCGCGCGCCTTGGCGCGGTCGACACCTCCGACATCCTGCCGTCCGCCTCGGTCCTGCCGCTCGAGAATGTCCTGCGGGAGGATGTGGTGTTCCCGAGCCTGCCGGTGGAGGTCGCGCTGGCCGGCGCGCC
>DATLEG010000091.1:0-13500 GCA_035525465.1 Saccharimonadales bacterium (SeqCode) | reverse complement strand
CTCGCGACCCTCCTGAGCGAGCGGCTGCGCCGCACCTCGGCGGAGATCGGCCAGCGCGCCACCGATCGTCCTGACGTTCGGTAGATACCGGTACCGCACCCCAGATGTATGAGTTGTCAGGTCCGATCGCTCCATACCGCGGTACGGTGACAAGCGGAGACCAGGGGGAGGCGATCGCTGTGAACGGCCCAATGGTGTGCTTCGTCTGCGTCGCGCCGGGGCACTCCCGCGCGAACGGGACCGCCGAGTCCACGCTCTTGACGATCGTCGCCGGTGAATGGGCCCTGTGTGCCTGGGGCGGGACGGACGGGCATGTCTGGGACGAGACCGAGGGCCTCGACATCCGCATGGCCCGGAACGCGGCCCTGCGCCGGCGTGAGCCGGTGGAAGACCAGCAGCCCACGGGAGCCGCTTCCTCCGCGAGCTAGCCCACCTAGCATCGTCCGATGGGTCAGGCGCCGATCGTCATCGCCGTGTACGTCACCCTCACGCTCGCCCTGGGCGGGCAGTGGATCGCCGCCAAGCTCGGACTGAACGCGGTCCCCCCGCTCGAGCTCTCCGCGATGCGCTATCTGATCGCCTCCGTCGCGCTCCTTGTCGCCTGTGCGGTCACACGCACCCCGCTCCCCTGGCACCGCTGGCGTCTCATCGGCGCCGGGGCCCTCTGCGGCGTGGTCGGATTCAACACCCTTGCGTTCGTGGGCCTGAGCCTCACTCCGGCCTCGGATAGCGCCCTCATCATCCCGACGACGATCCCGGTCGCGACCGCGGTGTTCGCCACGTTCCTCGGCGATCGGCTGACCGGGCGCAAGCTGGCGGGCTTCGCCGTCGCGACCGCCGGGGCGGCGCTCATCATCGCGGGAGGTCAACAGGGTGGGGACGGCGCGTCCGAGCAACGGCTCCGTGGCGATCTCCTGGAGGTCGGCTCCGCGGTCTCCTGGGCCGCAAGCCTGACCATCGGCGCGATCGTCCTTCGCACCGAGCGGGTGCTCGGCTACGTGACCCTCCTGGTCCTCATGGGCGCGGCGCTCTTACTCCCGCTCGGGGCTCTGCCCCAGGGGTACGCTGACGTCCCCTCGTGGACCGCACCGACCTGGATCGCGGCGATGTCCCTCGGCCTGTTCTCCACCGCGGTCGCCTTCGTGCTGTTCTCCTGGGCGGTCCGGCGGTTCGGACCCGGCCCCGCAGCGATGGTCACCTACTTCACCCCGATCACCGCCCTGGCGCTTGCGTTCGTCATCCTGGGCGAGCGTCCGTTGCCGCTGCAGCTCCTCGGTGGGCTGGTCGTCGTGATCGGGGTGCGCCTGGCCGCGCGCCGCGCAGGGCCGCGAGCCCGGGAGGCCGTGGTCGCTTGACCGATGGATGACCTTCGCAGCCACGACCCGATGCATCGGCGACGCAGCCGAATGGCGTCCCTCCCATGACGGTATGACCGCTCCACGTCTGGTCATCTTCGGTGGTGCCCCGGGAAGCGGCAAGACGACGCTTGCGACGCTCATCGCGCCCGAGCTCGGCCTGCCGCTTCTGGTCAAGGATCGGATCAAGGAATCGTTGATGGACTCCCTCGAGGTGCGCGACCTGGCAGGCAATCAGCGCACCGGATCGACCGCCTATGTGCTTCTGTTCCAGCTGGTGGGCTGGCTGCTCGACGGCGGATCCGGCTGCATCGTCGAAAGCAACTTCCTGGTCGGCAGATCCGACCGAGGGCTCGCGCCGCTCGTGCGACGAGCCGCGGCCGTCCAGATCCACTGCGTCGTCGATGAGCCGGTGCGCCACTCACGCTACGAGGAACGGGTCCGCGCCGGCGAGCGGCACCCCGGCCACCTGGACGAGCTCGTGCTCCAGGAGTGGTCAGCCCGGCCGGCGAGTCGGCATGGGCCGTTGCTGCTCGGCATCCCGACGCTCGTCGTGGACACCACATCCGGCTATCGACCGACGCGGGAGGAGATCATCGCGTTCTGCCGAACCCGGTAGGTCGCGCGGACGGACGAGAGCGCCGCGCGCGATTTCTTGCGGGTCCGGTTCGGCCGCGGAGTAACGTCGCTGGGGTGAACGATATCGGGGCCTGGCTGGCCGGAGCGCTGGGTCTGACGATCGCCTTCGGGTGGCTGTTCGGGATCCTGCTCGCGGTCGGCTTGCTCGCGTTCGCGCTCCGCCGGCGTGCCTACCGCCGAGGCACCCATCCGCTTCGGCTTCTACCGTGGTATCTCGGCGGTCCCCCGGAGCCGCCGGTCGTGCTGCCGGACGATCGACGGCGCCGGCGGAAGCGGGCCCGGGGCCGGTGACGGCGGATGTGACGTCGCTCCCCAAAGCGCGGAAGGCGATCTGCTATGTCGTCCGCGACGGCGAGCTACTGGTGTTCCGTCACCGCGACCATCCCCTGGCCGGCGTGCAGGTGCCGGCGGGCACGCTCCACCCGGACGAGCCGCCGGCGGTCGGGGCGCTCCGCGAGGCCGAGGAGGAGACCGGGCGTTCGGGCTTCCGGATCGCCCGGGCCCTCGGCAGCACCGACTACGAGTTCCGGAACACCGCACCCGGCTTCGAGCGTCACGAGATCCACGAGCGGCACTTCTTCCTTCTCGAGCCTCCGGCCGGGCTGCCGGATCGCTGGTCGCACCTGGCGGAGGAGGGCAACGGCGACTTCTGGTTCGAGTTCTTCTGGGTCCGGCTCGTTCCGGAGCTGGTCCTTGCGGCCGACCAGCATGCCTGCCTGGACCGCATCCGGGGCGACGAAGTCCCTGGCTGAGGCTCGATTTTCGGCCTGCGCCAGCCTTCGCCGATGTTCCCTCAGTGACGCCGCGCGAGCCTTCTTCACGCCTTGTTTGAGATATCATTTACAGCTATTGACGATATCTAGTGAAAACACGATAGATATCTGGAGAAAGCACGATGTCCAAGACCAGTGTCGAGCTCGATGACCAGAAGGTCGCCCAGGTGAAGGCTGCTCTGGGCACCCGCACGCTGCGGGACACCATCGACGGAGCCTTTGATGCCGTCCTCGCCGTCCTCGCTCGGCAGCGGCTGGTCGACCGGCTTCAACGGATGGATGGCCTGCAGCTCGATGACCCCAACGTGATGGAGCGGGCGTGGCGCTGACGGCCCGGTATCTGGTCGACAAGAGCGCGTTCGCCCGGATGCCCCTGCCCGCGGTGGCCGCACGGCTCGGCCCGCTCGTCGACTCCGGCGACCTGGCGATCTGTGGGATCTCCCTGCTCGAGCTCCTGTTCAGCGCGCGCAGCGCCTCAGACCTCGACGGCATCCGTCGCGATCTTCAGCTTTCGCTGGCCTGGATCCCCACCGTCGACAAGGATCTCGAGCGGGCGGCGGACGTGATGGCGCTCCTTTCACGGTCGGGTGGCCATCGGAGCGTTCCGATCCCCGACCTGCTGCTCGCTGCCGTGGCCGAGCGCGCGGGGCTGGCGGTCATGCACTACGACCGGGATTTCGACGCGATCGCCAGGGTGACCGGTCAGGTGTCGGAATGGGTCGCGCCGCAGGGGTCGTTACCGTAGGTCGGATGAACGAGAACACGACCGCGAGCCCGGGGCCCGCGCCGCTCCTCTTCTACGGCGACTCGTACCGGTTTCCCGACATCTACCACGCGACTCGCTTCCTCGCGCCTGACGCGTTCATCGCCTACGAGGAGGGGGAGGAGCTTGTCATCCTCACCAACTCGCTCGAACAGGGACGCGCGGAAAAGCAGTCGCGCGCCACGAGCATCCAGAACGTCGATGCGTTCGGAATGCAGGAGCTGGTGAGCGGTGGTCTCTCCCGTGCGGACGCCGAGGTCGAGGTCATCGGGCGGTTCCTCGCGCAGCGGGGCGTGCGCCGGATCCGGGTCGCTCCGTACTTCCCGCTGGGCACCGCCGACCGGCTGCGGGCGGCGGGCCTCGAGCTCGTCGTCGCGACCGATCTCGAGGCGCGGCGCCGGACGAAGCGTCCCGACGAGATCGCGGCGCTCGAGGCGATCCAGGGCGCGACCGAGGCTGCCTGGCTCGAGGGCGTCGACGCGATCGTGCGCGCGACCGAGGGTCGGGACGGGGTCCTGATGCTCGACGGCGAGGTGTTCACCGCCGAGCGCCTGCGGGCGATCGTCGAGGGCGCGCTCCTGACCCGCGGGGCCGTGGCCGAGTCGACGATCTGCGCGCCGGGGCGGCAGGCGGCCGATCCGCACCTCATCGGCTCCGGACCGCTCCACGCACGCGAGGCGATCGTCATGGACATCTATCCCCAGGACAAGGCGACGCGCTATTACGCCGACATGACCCGCACGGTCTCCAAGGGCGACCCGCCCGACGCGATCCTCCGGATGTACGAAGTGGTGGAGCGCGCTCAGGATGCTGGGATCGCGGCGCTGCGCCCGGGTATCACCGGTCGTGCGGTCCACGAGCTGGTGGAAGACCTCATCTTCGAGGCGGGGTACGACACCCTGCGGGCCGGCCAGAAGCACGACCCGGCCGATCCGGTCACCCGGGGATTCATCCACGGGACCGGGCACGGCGTCGGTCTGGAGATCCACGAGGCTCCATCGATCGGGCGTGCCGGCTCCGATCCGCTCGCCATCGGCGATGTCGTCACCGTCGAGCCGGGGGTCGACGACCCGGCGGTCGGCGGGGTCCGCCTCGAAGACATGCTCCTCGTCACTGCGGACGGCTCGCGTAACTTCACCCGGGCGCCCCGCCGGCTCGTCATATAGCCGCGCTCCTCTACGGCCTGGGGGCCGGGATCGCCTGGGGCCTCGGGGATTTTGCCGGCGCCCTTGCGGCCCGTCGCATCGGCGCGCTGTGGACCTCCGCGGCGATGCAGTGCGTCGGCGCCGCCGGCTTCGCGATCCTCCTGGTCGGTCTGGGGCGGTGGCCGGTCGTCACCCTGCCGCTCGTCCTCTGGGGTCTGCTGCTCGCGGCGGTCGGTGCCGGTTCGCTGATGCTCCTCTACCGCGGCCTGGCGCTCGGGCCGATGGCCGTGGTGAGCCCGATCGGTGGGGCGTATGCCGCGGTCACCGTCATCCTCGCGGTGCTCTTCCTTGACGAGCGGCTCACGCCCCTGCAGACCGCCCTGGTCGGGGTCACCTTCGCCGGCGTGCTCCTCGCGTCGACCGACCTGCGCCTGCTCGTCGCGACGCTCGGCCGCCCCTCGCCCGGAGTGCGCGTCGGGTTCGTCGCGATGGTCGGGTTCGGGGTCTGGGGCCTCCTCCTCGCCCTGGCAGTTCGCAGCTTCGACGGTCTGGCGATCGTTCTGGTCAGCCGCTTCGCCGGCGCGGCGCTCATGCTGGGTGTGGTCCTCTTGCGCCGCGCTCCTCCGCCGTCGGATCGTCGCCGGGGAACGCTCGGCCTGGTGCTCGCCGTCGGCGTGTTCGACACCATCGCGAACGTGAGCTATGTCTTGGGGTTCGAGACGGGGTACGCGTCCATCGTCGCCACCGCCGGGGCGCTCTATCCGGTCGTGACCGCGGCCCTGGCGATCCTGCTGCTCCGCGAGCGGCTCGCCCCGAATCAGTACGTGGGAGTGGGCGTCCTGGTCTGTGGGCTCATCGGGCTGGGACTCGCGGGCTGAGCCCTAGCCGGTGCGACCGGCGGTCTTCAGATATGTGTCGGCAGCGGCGCGCTGCGCGTCGCCTGGGGTGCTCGGATCCTGCTCGACCTTCTTGTCCGGCACGACCCCGCGCCCATTGCCGTTCAGCTCCTCGCCGGTCTTCGCGTCCTGCATCCGGGCGAGGGTGACGAGGAGCAGGCCGCCGTCGGGCATCTCGCGCGGCTGGCCGATGCCCACGCAGCCGGCGCTCTGGACACCCATGACGATGCCCGCACCATTCGCGCGGACGCCCGCGGCGATGATCTCCGAGCCGGAGGCGGAGTTCTTGTTCAGCAGCACCACGAGCGGCTTGGTCTCGGCGACGTACCACCGGTCGCTCGTGCGGAGCGACTGGCGCTGCCCGTCGCGGCCGACCTGGTACACGAGGGTCGAGTTCTTGAGGAAGATGCTCGCGATGTCGACCGCGGCCGACAGGTCGCCACCCGGATCGTTGCGGAGGTCGAGGATCCGCCCAACGACGCCGACGGCGTTCTGCCGCTTCACCGCGTTCGAGACCTGGGTCGCGACATCGCCGTTCAGCGCCGAGACCGAGATGTAGCCGATGTTCCCTTCGTCGATCTGATCGATCACCCGGGGTGGCGTGATCTTCCCGCGTACGATCGAGAACGGCTTCTCGACCCCCGCTCGGATGAGGACCAGCTCGACGGTGGTCCCGTCGGGACCCTTGATCTTGTTCGCGACCTCTTCGGCGGTCAGACCCTTCATCTCGGCGCCGCTCACGGTCTTGATCTTGTCGCCGGCCTTCACGCCGGCCTTCTCCGCCGGGCTGTTCGGGAACACGACGGTGATCTCTGGCACGTCATTCGGGTCGTTCGCTGAGAGCTGCGCGCCGATCCCCGAATACTCCGCCGGCGGCTGGTTGAAGCCCTTCGCGCGGTCGGGATCGAGGTAATAGGTGTGACACTCGTTCATCGACTTCGCCATGCCGTCGGTCGCGGCGCGTTCGAGGGTCACCGGCTTCACGCTCGGGTACTTCTGGAGGAGACCGTCGAGGGCCATGCTGAACTTGGCGAAATCCGACTCGGTGCTCCCGGTGAGCTCGGGCCGGTCCAGCGACGGATCGGCCACACCGTCCTTCTTGAGCTGGGCGACCGCGGCATCGAGCGCGGCATTGAGCAGCTGCGGCGAGCCCGGCTTGTCGACGTGGCGCTCGATGAGGATGTGGAACGCCGCTTCGGCGGTCTTGAAGGTGGAGGTGCTCCGGGCGGGGCCGGGTGGCTCGGGGACGACCACCGTGCAGGCCGAGGCCAGGAGGGCGATGAGGAGGAGGAGCGGGACCGCCCGAAGCCGGCGGTGCAAGGTGATCACGGGTACGTCGAGTGTACGGGGCTCCCGATCGGCGTCGGTCAGACCACCGGGTCGTGCAGGATCTTGCGCAAGCGACCGAGCGCCCGGAACTGGAGCGCGCGGATCGCGCCCTCGTTCTTGCCCAGGATCTTCGCGACCTGGCGGCTCGAGAGGTTTTCCACGAAACGGAGGACCAGGACCTCCTGCTGCTCGGACGTGAGGTGCTTCACCGCGCCACGAAGTGCGTCGACTTCCTCGCCGTGGACCGCACGCTCGTGGGCCGTCGGGCCGTCCTCGGCCAGGCCGTAGGCGTCCTCGATGTCCATGGTCGGCCGGTCGCGACGGCGACGGTCGGTGACGGCGTTGCGCGCGATCGTGTACAGCCAGGCAAGGAAGGACTTGCCCTGCCAGCGGTAGCGATGGATGTTCGCGAAGGCCCGGGTGAAGACCTCGCTGGTGAGATCCTCGGCGTCGCTGGGCTCGCGGACGCGATACAGGAGATATCGGTAGACGCTGTCCACATGGGTGTCATACAGCTCCGCGAAGGCCGCCCGGTCGCCGTTGCGCGCGCGGTCGATGACATCCGGGACCGGGCCGAAGGCCTCGATCGTCTGCGCGGATTCCAGGGTCGCGACCGCGACGGTCAACTCGACTGGTGCCCCCTTTGCTCCACTCGGTGTGCGCCCGGTCAGCCTACCGATGCGCGTACGGGCTCTTCAACCACCCAGCGGTACCAAAGCCGTCCCATGACCACGCGAGTTCGTACGCCTCGCGTACGACCGGTACTTCGGTACTGCCCCCATCGTCATGCGCCGGACCACGTGGAGCGGGCGAGCGTGCGTTCGGAACGTATACGCGGCGTACGGTCGCGGCGGCAGCGCTAGCGACCTGCGATCTTGTCCTGCAGGACCTTCGTCGCGACGTCGATCGCGGTCGCCTCGTCGGCCGGCACATCCGGAGGAATGCCGACGTTGTTGTATTTCGCTCCGGTCACGCCACCGGCGAATTCCTGGACGGTCACGGCGAGCCGTGTGCCGTCGGGCAAGGTCACCAGGTTGGTCGCGCCAAGGCACCCGACGCTCTTGCTCCCCACGATCGTGGCGCGCTTGTTCTCCTTCAGCCCGAGGGCGAACACCTCGGGTGAGCTGCCCCCGCGCCCATTGAGGATGATCGCGATCGGCAGCTGGTAGGCCTCCGGAAGGCGGAGCTCGCCCTTCGAGGTCACGACGCCGCCGCTCCCGCTGCGGGTCTGGATCTGCATGATCTTGTCGTTGTCCTTGAGGAACCAGCTGGTCATCGTCTGCGGCGGGTCCCCACCGACGTTGCCCCGCAAGTCGAACAACCAGGCCTTCGCGCCCTGGGCCAGGAGCTTGTCGAGCTGCTTGCGCACTTCTTTGGTGATGTCATAGGTCCCGGTGTGGAGGAATTCATGCCAGGCGACATAGCCGATGTTGCCGGCGATCATTCGGCCTTCGAGGCCGGCCTCATCGTCGCGGGCGAACGATCCGGGGCCGGGGACCTGCATCGAGACGCCACCCGTGGCGATCTCGCTCTTTCGGTTCACGTAGTAGGTGTGGCAATCGGGCGCGGCCTTCAGCCAGGCGTTGATCGCCGCATCCGCGATCCGATCGGCCGAGACCTGTGGATTCTTCGCCGCCAGCGCGCCCGCGGCGTTCGCGAATTTGGTGAAGTCGGCAAGGACGGCCTCGGACACATCCTGGAAGTCCGGCGTCGCGACATCGTCCTTGCCGCCACTCGCACGGATCTCGCCCTTGATCGCCTCGAGGCCCGCGATGAGGAGCTTCTTGCTGGACGTCTTGTGGACGTCCGAGTCCGCGATGAAGCTGTAGGCGATATCGAGCTTGGACTTCTTGATGTCCGCCGTCGCCTGTGCCGCGGGCGTGCCGCTGGCAGGCCCGGCACCGGCCGGGGTGCAGGCCAGGACGAGCGTGGCGAGGAGCGCGAGGGCGGCGAGCGGACGGCGCATGCCGACACGATACGCGAGCAGGGTGCGGTCAGCCCGCGTTCAGGGCCTGGGGGGCGTGTTCGGCCTCCCACTCGGAGGGGGAAGCACAGAAGCCCTCGTAGTCGATGTACTCGGTGATGGTGGGGTGATCGCCGCAAGCCGGGCAGGCCGGGTCCCGCCGGAGCTTCACCTCACGGAACGACGCCTCCAGCGCATCGATGAGCAGGTAGCGGCCGATCAGCGGTTCGCCGATACCGAGGAGGAGCTTCAGCGCCTCGTTCGCCTGGAGCGTGCCGACGATCCCGGGAAGCACCCCGAGGACCCCGGCCTCGGCGCAGGACGGCGCGAGCTCCGGGGGCGGCGGCTGGTGGAAGAGGCAGCGGTAGCAGGGACCCGCACCGGGCTTGAACACCGTGAGCTGTCCCTCGAACCGATAGATGCTGCCGTGCACGACCGGGATCCCGTGCTTGATGGAGGCGTCATTCACCAGATAGCGGGTGGGGAAGTTGTCCGCGCCGTCCACGATGACGTCGTAGCCGGCGATGATCCGGTCGATGTTGGCGGCGGTGAGCCGCTCGGCGTAGGCCTTGACCTTCACGTCGGGGTTGAGCGCGGCGATCGTGTCGGTGGCCGACTCGACCTTCGGCCGTCCGATCCGGTCGGTCGTGTGGAGGATCTGGCGCTGGAGATTGGTGAGGTCCACCGTGTCGGAGTCCACGATCCCCAACGTGCCGACCCCCGCGGCCGCGAGATAGAGCGCGGCCGGTGACCCAAGGCCGCCCGCGCCGATGAGGAGCACCTTGCCGGCAAGCAGCCGGTGCTGGCCGCTCTCGCCGACCTCGGGAATGAGCAGGTGGCGGCTGTAGCGCTGGGCCTGCTCGCCGGTGAGCGTCTCGGGCTTGGTCCAGGGGAGGCCGGAGTCCTTCCAGCGGTTGTAGCCGCCGGTCATCGAGATGACCTTGGAGTAGCCGAGCTTGGCCAGGGTGTCCGCGGCCATCACCGAGCGCACACCGCCGGCGCAGTAGAGGATCGTCGTCTGGTCCTTGTTCGGGAGGCGGTCCTCGGCCCATTGCTCGAGGTAGCTCTTCGGCACGAAGGCGGCACCAGGCAGGTGGCCTTCATCCCATTCGCTCTTCTCGCGGACGTCCC
This sequence comes from Saccharimonadales bacterium (SeqCode), assembly GCA_035525465.1. GTDB lineage: Bacteria > Chloroflexota > Limnocylindria > P2-11E > P2-11E > UBA4735. The sequence goes on along the minus strand of DATLEG010000091.1, from coordinate 3,506 downwards.
CGAGCTGGACCTCGCCGGAGCGCAGCAGCTCCTGGACCTCCTGGGGGGTCGCTTCGCGCACCCGCTCGCGCAGGTCCTTGAAGTACTCGCGGTAGCTCGTCCCCATGCCCAAATGGTAAACCGACCAGCAAGCTCGGAATTCCTCTTCCGCGCGCTCCGGCGCCCGGCGGCTGGGTAGGCTGACGGTATGGACACCCTCTACTTCGACGTTCTCCAGTTCGTCTACCACCTGGCGCTCGCCGTGCTCGTCGGCGGCGCCCTGGTCCTCGGCAGCGCGGCCGCCCCCGGGATCTTCCGGACGGTCCGGAGCCGCGCCGAGGCGGGAACGATCTTCGGCGCGGTCCTTGCCCGGTACGAGCAGCTCGCGGTCCTCTCCGTCGTCGCCGTCGTCCTCACCAGCGTGCTGAAGTTCGCGGCCTTCGAGGACCTCTCTCCGGGACCGCGGCTCTACGCCCGCTGGGTCGCCCTCGGGCTCCTGGTCGCCCTGGTGCTCTATGGGAGCGTCTGGGCCGGTCCCGTCGCCCGCGCGATCCGCGCCCGCACGCCGGAGTACGACGATCTGCCGGAGGCCCATCCGGCCCGCCGCGAATTCGCGCAGCTGCACCGCTCGGCGAGCAAGGCGATGCGCGTTGCCGTGGTCATCGGGCTCGTCGCGCTCTTCCTCTCATGACGGTCGCGCTCAGCGGGCCGCGCCGTTCGCGCCGGACCGAGCCGCTGCCGGCGGTCCTTCGTCACCGGGCGGGGGTGAACCGCGCGCACCGCGTCCGCAACCCGGACCAGCTCGTGCGGATGATCGACGCCTGCGGCTTCGCCTACGGCTTCACGCTTCGGCCGGGTGACGCGGCGATCCCGGCCTGCTTCGATCACCTCTCCACGACCGACGACGCGCAGCGCTGGAATTGGATGTGGGTCTGGAAGGACGAGCTGCCCGAGGCGAAGCGCCTCTACTACGGCGCCCTGCTGGTCCGGAAGCCGACGTTCGTGTCGATGGGATTCCTGCCGACGTTCTACGCGACCTTCGGCCGGGCGGGTGAGGTCGACGATCACCTGGAGGACGTCCGGGCCGGGCGGCTCTCGGACATCGGACGCCGGATCATCGAATACCTCGGCGCCAAGGGCGAGACCCAGACCAAGCGGATGCGCTCGGAGCTCGGCATCACCTCGAAGGACGGGAAGCTGCAGTACGGCAAGGCGATCGATGAGGTCCAGCGGCTCATGTACGTCGCGCGGGTCCGGGCGGTCGGCGAGGGCCGCGAGGATTACAACTACACCTACGACCTGTTCGTGCGACGCTATCCGGAGATCGTGAAGGCCGCCGAGCGCATCTCCTCCGCCGATGCGTCCCTCGCTCTCCTGGATCGCACCGTCGAGCTGGCCGGCGCGGTGACGCCCAAGCAGCTCGCGCGGCTGTTCGAATGGGACGAGGCCCTGCAGGAGCGGGCCATCCGGCGGGCGGTGGAGCGGGGCACCATCGCCGAGCACGACGGCCAGCTCGTCCTCACGTCGCTGCTCCGATGACGCCACCGGCGACCGGTCGTGAGCCACTGCGCTGGACCGAGGTCACACCCCCCGGCGGGATCCCGGTCGAGCAGGCGGCGGCACGGAACAACAGCTGGTATCTCATCGTGCCGGCGGGCGATGCGTTCGAGGCGCGCTACGCCAGCCAGTCGGCGAACGCGCTCCTCGGGTCCGGCCTGTCCCGGCCGGCGGCCAAGGCCGCGGCGGAGGCGCACGCCGACCGGTACGATACCCGCGCCTAGCACCCGCGCCTGGACACGGGGGACGTAGTGGATATCCATCAGCTTCGTTCGTGGATCTTCGAGCTGTACGAGCCGCTCGAGGACCAGCGTCAGTACATCGTCTTCGACCGCGAGCGCGGCAACCTCCTCATCGATGCACCGGTCTTCGGCGAGCGGCCGCTCCGGCTCATCCGCGGGGTGGGCGGTGCGGCGGTGTTGCTCATCACGACCGCCGCCCGGGGCGCCGACGCGGCCCGCTACCGGGAGGCCCTTGGCCTGCAGATCGCGGCCCACGCCGCCGACGCCGGGGCGGTCCCCGGCGGCGCGGACGTCATCGTGAACGATGGTGACCTGCTCCGGGCGGACGCGCGGGTCCACCGGGTCGGCGCGAACGGCGACGCGGCGACCGTCGTGCTCGTGCGCAAGGCCGGCGGCGTCCTCTTCTGTGGGGACCTCGATCTCGGGAGCGACCCGGCGCGCGATCTCACTACGCTCGCCTTCTCCGCGGTGCTGTCCTCCAGCCGGGCGCCGATCTGGGGCGCGGGCCGCGACGCGGTCCGGCTGCTCCAGCGCGAGCTCCCGGTGCCGAAGAAGCGCTTCGGGATCTTCCTCCAGGCTCCCTGGGACCGCGCGTATCGTGGCCGGCTGCAGGATCAGATGACCGCGAATCCGCTGGTCCCGCAGGAAGAGACCAGTCCCCGCGAGGCGGGGATGGGGCCGAGCACCCTCATCGCGGCCGACCTGGTCCGCGACAAGATCGAGCGGGCGAAGCGTCCGGTCCCGGCCACCCCGCGCGCGGCCGCCGCGCCGACCGCGGCCGCCGCACCGGCCAGCGCCAAGGCCGGCAGGCCCAGGAATTTCGCCGAAGACTGGCAGGCACCGGCCACGGCGTCACCGCCGACCACCCGTGCGAACGCGCCGCGGGACATCCAGCCGCCGGCGACGGTATCCGGCGCACGTTCCGGGGTGTTCGGTCCGATCCCGTTCGGTGCCGCCGTCCCCCGGATCGCCGCCGAGTCGATCGCCGGTCTTCCGCACGTCGACGACCGGTGGGGGGGGATCGATCTCTCCGCTGATGGCTCCGAGGTTGCCTTCGCCTGGGATCGCTCGGGCGCCTTCGAGATCTACAGCGTCCCGTTGAGCGGAGACCGCATCTTCCAGCTCACCGAGGCCGGCGTCCGGTCCGTCTGGCCACGCTGGTCGCCCGACGGGCGCACGATCGCGTTCCTGCGCGACACCGAGGGCAACGAGCAGCTCGCGATCTGGATCGTCGACCGGGACGGGGAGCACGAGCGGGAGCTCGTCGGGGCCGGCGGCGACACGCACCGCGACCTCGCCTGGTCGGGCGATGGCCGGACGATCGTCTGCGTCAGGGGTCGCGGACCGGCCCGCGCCATCGATCTCATCGACGCCGCCAGCGGGTCGCGCCGGCAGCTGACCGACCGGTCCGGTGTGGCGAATCCGCGGACCTCGCCCGACGGTCAGTGGATCGTGTTCGAGGCCGACGGGTCCGAGCGCGGCACCGACACCGACCTCTATCTGGTGCCCTCCGGCGGCGGTGCGCCCACGGTCCTCGACACGCGGGGCGGTCTCGCGGGGAGCTCGCAGGACGCCCGCTTCTCGCCGGACGGGCGGCAGCTGGCGTTCACGACGAACGTGCGCGGCCGGCGTGAGATCGCGGTGGCGACGCTCGATGGGAGCGCGGTGCGCGCGCTCGACTTCCTCACCGAGAACCCGTTCGAGGAGTGGGGAGCCAGCTGGCGTGCC
>DATLEG010000087.1:0-3264 GCA_035525465.1 Saccharimonadales bacterium (SeqCode) | reverse complement strand
ATCACCGGATTGCCGTACGTCGGCAAGACCACCCTGTTCAACCTGCTCACCGGGGCACATGCCGAGACCGGTGCGTTCGCCGGAGCGGAGGGGGAGACCAATGTCGGCGTGACCAAGGTCCCGGACGACCGGATCGACCGGCTCGCCGCGCTGTTCAAGCCGAAGAAGACGACGTTCGCCGAGATCACCTACCGCGACATCGGTCTCGCGAAGAGCGCGAACGCCGGGGAGGGGATCAGTCCGAAGAAGCTCGGCGACCTCCGCAACTCCGATGCGCTCGTGCATGTCGTTCGGGCCTTCGCCGATCCCGCCGTGCCGCATGCCGAGGGCAGCGTCGACGCGCTGCGCGACATGGCGACCCTCGACCTCGAGCTCCTGTTCTCCGATCACGCGATCGTCGAAAAGCGCCTCGAGTCGATCGACCGCGAGCTGCGGAGCGCGAAGGGCGCCGAGCGCGAGGCACGCGAGCGCGAGAAGTCCTTCCTCGAGCGGGCCAAGCCGGCGATCGAAGCCGAGACTCCCCTGCGCGATCTCGAGATCGAGCCCGAGGAGCGCAGGCTCGTGCGGGGGTACCGGTTCCTGACGCTCATGCCGCAGCTGGTGGTGGTGAACGTGGACGAGCGCGACGTCGGCTCACCCGAGGCGGTCCTCGCGCCGCTTCGTGCGGCCGCGGCGGCGCACCGGGCGACGGCGATCGTGCCGGTCTGCGCCAAGATCGAGGCGGAGATCGCGGAGCTGTCGGGTGAGGAGGCCGCGGCCTTCCGGTCCGAGCTGGGCATCAGCGAGCCGGCGCTCGATCGGGTGATCCGCGCGACGTATGAGCTCCTCGGCCTCTGCTCCTTCTTCACCGCCGGGGAGGATGAGGTCCGGGCCTGGACGATCCCCCAGTCCTCCCCGGCGCAGCAGGCCGCCGGAGCGATCCACTCCGACCTCGAGCGCGGCTTCATCCGGGCCGAGGTCATTCGCTGGGACGATCTGTTGAAGGCGGGGAGCGAGGCGAACGCGCGCAAACAGGGGATCCTCCGGACCGAGGGCAAGACCTACACCGTCTCCGATGGCGACGTCATCAACGTCTTGTTCAACGTCTGATGGTCGAGATCCTGGCGATCGGTCACACCGCGAAGGACGAATTTCCGGACGGGAGCACCAGGCTCGGTGGGTCGGCCCTCTACGCCGCGGCGACCGCCGCGCGTCTGGGCGCGACGACGACGCTCGTCACCCGCGTCGGGCCCGCGGAGCGCCCCGCGCTCGATGCGCTCTGCAACGAGCTGGGGGTGCGTCTTCATGCGCTGCCCTCTGATGTGACGACGACATTCGCCTTCCGCTATGACGACGATGGTCGGCGGCACCTGCGCCTGCGGGCCCGTGCCGCGGAGCTCAGCCTCGCCGATCTGCCGGCCTCGCTTCACGGAGCCGACGCGGTGGTGTTCGGCACGATCGCCCGCGAGCTCGATGAGTCGCTCTTCGGCACGACCCTCGCCCGCGTCGAGGTCCTCGTGGCGCAGGGCTTCCTGCGCGGATGGACGGCGGACGGAGACATCATCCCGCGGCCGTGCGACGCCGCCGCGACGATCATTCCGCGTGTGACCGCCACCGTCGTGAGCGATGAGGACGGTGCGGACACCGAGGCCTGGGCCCGAGCCGGGACGATCGTGGTGACACACGCCGAGCGGGGCTCGGACGTGCTGGAGAGCGGACGCGCCGGTCACATCCACGCGTTTGCCGCGGCGCGCATCGTGGATCCGACCGGCGCGGGCGACGCGTTCGCCGCGGGCCTCGCGGTCGGCCTGGGGGAGGGACTGGCGATCCACGATGCCGCGCTCTTCGCCTCAGCGGTGGCGTCGTTCGCCGTGGAGGGTCCGGCCACGACCGGGCTCGCCGATCGCGCCCGGGTGGATGCCCGGCTCCGCGACTAGACCGCTGCTACGCCGCCTGGTCGCGCAGCTCGATCTGGCGGATCGCCTTCGGGGCCTGGCCCAGCTCGAGCCGTCGGGAGAGCTGCGACAGGGTGAAGCAGATCACGAAGTAGATGACCGCGACGAAGAGGAACACTTCGATCGGGTTGAAATAGGTGGTGTAGAGGGTCCGGCCCTGGCGGAGGAGCTCGCTCACCCCGATCGTGCCGACCAGCGAGGTGTCCTTGATGATCGTCGTGAGCTGGGACACCATCGCCGGGACCATCAGCCGCAGCGCCTGCGGCAGGATCACGTGGCGCATCGTTCGCGGATACGAGAGCCCGAGGGCGCGCGCGGCCTCGGTCTGCCCGCGGGGCAGGCTCACGATCCCCGCCCGGATGATCTCGGCCAGGATCGCGCTGGTGTACATCGCGAGCCCGAGGACGCCGGCCCAAAAGCGCGAGAGCTCGAATTCATCGCCCATGAAGGGCTTGAACAACGCCGATCCCTTGATGTTGAAGTACACGACGAGCAGCAGGACCGGCAGAGCGCGGATCGACTCGATGTACGCGATCGCCGGCCAGCGGAGATACCGGCGGGTCGAGAGCCGCAGGAGCGCGAAGAGCAGGCCGACGGCGAACGACAGGGCGATGGCGGCGAGCGAGAGGAGGACCGTGTCGAACAGCCCGCTCGCGAAGAACCGCAGGATCGCCGGATCGGTGAAGAGGTGCCAGGTGTCCGGACGCATCAGCGGGCCACGGCGAGGCGGCGCTCGAGCCAGTTCACGCCGGCGCCCATCGGGAGGGTGAGGACCAGGTAGAGGAGCGCGACCGCACCGTAGGCCTCGATCGTGCGGAACGTACGCGATTCGACGATGTCGCCGGCGTTCAGCAGCTCGGCGACCCCGATGGTCGTGGCGAGCGAGGTGTTCTTCACCAGGGCGATGGCGATGTTCCCCAGCGGCGGGATGATCGCCCGGAACGACTGCGGCAGCTGGATATACCGGAGCATCTGCGGGTAGGAGAGACCGAGCGAGCGGGCGGCCTCGATCTGGCCCTTGTCCACGCCCAGGAGCCCGCCGCGCACGATCTCGGCGACGTAGGCCGCGTGGTACAGGGACAGGCCGAGGAGCGCGGCGCGGAAGTTGAACTCGAACGCGTCGTCCGAGAAGCGGATGCCGATCAGCGGAGCGGCGAAGAACAAAAAGAAGAGCTGCACCAGGAGCGGGGTGTTCCGAAAGAACTCCACGAAAGAGGTGCCGATCCAGCGGAGTGGCGCGAGCGGGGAGATCCGCCCGATCGCGACGAAGGTCCCGATGACCACGCTCCCGAGCAGGCTGATGACCGACAGCTGGATCGTCAGCCACAGC
>DATLEG010000055.1:0-3791 GCA_035525465.1 Saccharimonadales bacterium (SeqCode) | reverse complement strand
AGAAGCTCGGTGCCTTCGACCTGCCCGACCGCCGAAAGCATCTTGCGCAACAGGATGACCTGGCGCATCACGTCGGGAGCGAGCAGCAGCTCCTCGCGACGGGTGCCCGAGGCCGGGATGTTGATCGCGGGGAAGGTCCGGCGCTCCTGGAGCTTGCGGTCAAGGATCATCTCGGAGTTGCCGGTGCCCTTGAACTCCTCATAGATGACGTCGTCCATCCGCGAGCCGGTGTCCACCAGGCAGGTCGCGAAGATCGAGAGCGACCCCCCGTGCTCGACGTTGCGGGCCGCGCCGAAGAACCGCTTCGGCGGATAGAGCGCCACCGGGTCCATGCCGCCGGAGAGGGTCTTCCCCGACGTCGGGACCGCGAGGTTGTACGCACGGGTGAGCCGGGTGATCGAGTCCAGGAGGATCGCGACATCGCGGCCGCTCTCGACCAGGCGCTTCGCGCGCTCGAGCGCGAGCTCGGCGACGCGGGTGTGATTCTCGGTCGGTTCGTCAAAGGTGGAGGCGAAGACCTCGCCCTTGATCGAGCGGCGGATATCGGTGACCTCCTCGGGCCGCTCGCCGACGAGCACGACCATGATGTGCGCCTCGGGGTGGTTGCCGGCGATCCCATTCGCGATGTCCTTGAGGAGCGTCGTCTTGCCGGCCTTCGGCGGCGAAACGATGAGCGCTCGCTGTCCCTTGCCGAGGGGGTTCACCAGGTTGATCAGGCGCTGGGAGAGGTTCGCCCCCTCGATCTCGAGGTCGAACATGTCGTCCGGGAAGACCGGGACGAGGTTCTCGAAGAGCGGCCGGCGTCGGGCCTCCTCGGGATCCATGCCATTCACCGCCTCCACCCGGAGCAGCGAGAAGTACTTCTCAGAGTCCTTGGGCGGACGGGTCTGGCCGGTCACGAAGTCGCCGGTGCGCAGGCCGATCCGCCGCACCTGGCTCGAGGACACATAGACGTCCTGGGGCGAGGGGAGGAGGTTCGCCCGCCGTAGGAAGCCGAAGCCGTCCTCGACGATCTCAAGGATCCCCTGGGCGAAGATGTTGCCCTGGGCCTCGGTCTGGGCCTGCAGGATGCGCATGATGACGTCGTCCTGCGTCGTGACGCCGGAGAGGTCGGTGATGCCGAGGTCCTTCGCGACCTCGAGCATCTGCGGGGGCTTCATCTCGGTGAGCTCGGTGATCGCGAACCACTTGCGCTGCGGTGCGGCCTCAGGCTGCGGTCGGGCCGCTGGCGCCGGCTCGGCGATGGCGACGCCGTTCCCGTTCGGTGCGGGGGTCCCATTCGCCGTGGTGGAGGCTCCGTTGGTGCCGCCACGCGCACGCATCGGGCGGCGCTCCGGGCGGGGGCGGGAGGCGGGTTCGGCGGGATCGTTGCCGGGGCCTGGCTGGGTCGGCGGGGCTTCCTCAGAAGACGCTGCAGAGGTGGGCTCTGGGTTTTCCAATGCGATGTGTGCTCCTTGTGTCTTGTGCGATCGGGTTCCGGGTCTCCGGGCCAGGTGGCTCGGTATGCGTGTGACCGGTGGGTGAGGAGTGGTTCGCTGGCCGGGGGCGAAGGTCCTGCGGCGCCACGCCCGGGAAGCGGATGGAGGAGAAGTGCGTCGCAAGGCAGTATACCAGTCGTGCCGATCGCCGGTCCACTGCGGGACGAGCTCATCGCTCTGTCGCGTGGCATCCACGGTGAGCCGGAGCTCGCGTATCAGGAGCGTCGTGCCGTCGCCCGGATCGCGACCGTGCTCGAAGCGCACGGCCACACGGTCGAGCGCGATTGCGGCGGGATTGAAACTGCCTTCCGGGCGCGCGTCGGTCCGACCGGGAAGGTGGTCACGCTCCTCGCGGAGTACGACGCCCTTCCCGAGATCGGGCACGGCTGCGGGCACAACCTCATCGCGATGAGCACCGTCGGCGCCTTTCTGCTCGCCGCCGAGGCGGCTCGGACCGGTGGTCTGGAGATCGGGGTCGAGCTCGTCGGCACCCCGGCCGAGGAGTCCGGCGGCGGGAAGCTCGACCTCATCGATGCCGGCGCGTTCGCCGACACGGTGTCCGTGCTCTCCTCCCACCCCGGTGGCAACTGGTGGGGCGTCGGGCAGACGACCCTGGGCATCGTGAATCTGCGGATCGGCTTTCACGGCCTCGCCGCGCACGCCGCGGTGTCGCCGGAGGCGGGGCGGAACGCGCTCTCGGCGGCGGTGCGACTCTTCGTCGCGATCGACGGCTGGCGCCAGCACCTCCCCGGCGATGCCCGCGTTCACGGGATCATCACCAACGGCGGCGCCGCGTCGAACATCATCCCGTCCTACGCCGAGGCGGTCATCGGCCTCCGCGCCGCGGATGTCCATGTCCTGCGCGGAATGATCGCGACGTTCCGCGACATCGTCCAAGGGTGCGCACTCCAGACCGGGACCACCGCCGAGATCCGCGAGGAGATGCGGCTGTACGAGCCGACCGATTCCGACCCGCTGCTCACCCGGCTGCTGGTCGAGGACCTCCAACGGCAGGGAAAGGCGCCCATCCGGCAGGGCAACCTCGTGACCGCCTCCACCGATCTGGGCAACGTGTCGCAGCGGTGGCCCACCGCGGCCGTGGGTTTCCCGGTGTCCACCGACGACGTCCCCGGACACTCGATCCGGATGACCGAAGCCAGCGTGAGCGACTTCGCCCACGAGGCCGGCCTCGCGACGGCCGAGGCGCTCGCCGCGGTCGCGCTGCGTCTCGCCACCGATGAGACCGCCCGCCGCTCGCTTCGGTCCCGGCCATGAGGGGAGAGCTGCGGGACGAGCTGATCGGCCTTTCGCGCGCGATCCATGCCGACCCGGAGATCGCGTACCAGGAGCATCGTTCCGTCGAACGGATCTGCGTGTTCCTCGAAGGCCACGGCCACACCGTCGAGCGCGGCTACGGCGGCCTGCCGACCGCGTTCCGTGCGCACGCCGGCCCGGCAGGGCGAGCGGTCGCGCTCCTGGCGGAGTACGACGCGCTTCCCGCCGTCGGCCATGGCTGTGGCCACAACCTCATCGCGATGACCAACGTCGGCGCGTTCCTGCTGGCCGCCACGGCGAGCGATCTTGCTGTCGGCGTCGAGCTCATCGGGACCCCGGCCGAGGAGCAGGGGGGCGGAAAGATCGACCTCCTCGCGGCCGGAGCGTTCGATCACGTGGTCGCCGCAATTTCCTCGCACCCGGCGTCATCGCCTGCTGACTGGGCGGTCAGCGCGACCGGTCTCGGGGTGATCGGGAAGAAGGTGACCTTCCACGGCGCCGCAGCCCACGCCGGATCGGCACCCGAGCGCGGCAGGAACGCCCTGAATGGGGTGATCCGGCTCTTCACCGGGATCGATGGCTGGCGGCAGATGCTGCCCGGCGATGCACGGATCCACGGGGTCATCACCGACGGAGGGCTGGCGCGGAACGTCATCCCTGCGCGGGCCGAGGCGGTGTTCGGGCTGCGGGCCAAAGACCCCGCCGTGCTGCTCGACCTCATCGCGACGTTCGAGCGCATCGCGAATGGGGCCGCCCTCCAGACCGGAACGACCGCCCGGATCGAGACCGACATGCCGCTCTTCGATCCGGTCACCGCGGATGTGCGGATCGGCGACCTGCTCGCCGCCGAGCTGCAGGCCCGCGGCGTGACCCCCGGGCGTGGCACGCTCGTCACCGCCTCCACCGACCTCGGGAACGTCTCACAGAAGCTGCCCACCGACTGGATCCGCTTCCCGGTGACCGAGGAGGCGATCGCGGGCCACTCCGACCTGATGCGCGAGGCGAGCCGCTCCGATCTGGCCCACGCCAACGCGCTGA
>DATLEG010000051.1:0-3151 GCA_035525465.1 Saccharimonadales bacterium (SeqCode) | reverse complement strand
GATCGAGATGCAGCGCTGGATCGTTGCCGAGCGCTCCAAGGGCGGCCCCGATGTGTCCTTCGGCTTCGGCATCAACAGCGGCGTGGTCGTCGCGGGGTTCCTCGGTGCCTACGGACGGATGGAATACACGGTCATCGGCGACACCGCGAACGTCGCCTCGCGACTCACCTCATCGGACATCGCGAGGCGCGATCAGGTCGCGATCGGGGACGCCACGCTGGCCCAGATCGGCACGGACCTTTCGGTGGTCGATCTAGGGGCGGTTGTCGTGAAAGGCCGAGCCGGGCCGGTGCGCTGCTACCAGGTCGACCGCATCGGCGATCTGGCAAACCCCAATCCGGCCCCGCCACCCGAGGTGGCGATCGGGACCGCTGCCGTCGCGGGTTACCACTAAGCCGGCAGGACGCGCCCGCGGAGGCCTTCGCGCACTGCCCACCGGCCGACCTCGCTGACCCGATCGGCCGTGAAGCGCAGCCGCTCGAGCACGGCAGGACCGGAGCCGACGCGCCAAAACGGTCGACCCCGATGATCGCACCTTCATCGCCGACCCAGCGATCCCAGCCGAGGGTCGCGCCGGCCTCGATGTTTGCCCGGGCGCGCACCGCGGGCGGCAGCACGGTGTCGCGATAGGCCGGATCCGCGTCGGCAAAGCGTTCCCAGCAGGGCCGGCTCACGGCGCGGGTCGGGGGATCCCCTCCTGCTCGATGATCACCGCGGCTCCGACCGCGAGATGCAGCTCCAAGCCGGTCGCGATGAGGATGAGCTCGGGCGCTCCTCCTGGCACCTCGCTCGAAGCGGAACGGAGGATGTGGCCATCAGCGGGCGAACGCCCGCGCGAGCTCCGCCGTTGCCGGCGAGCGTCGGAAGCTTCTGCCGGCTGAGGACCAGGCCGACCGGCCGTCCCGCCGCCCACGGCGATGGCCCACGCGGCGTGCGAGCCCGATCCGCCGGGCCGTCTCGTGGTGCGATGCAGCCCGGTCCGCCGACTGAGTTCGCGGAGCTGGACCCCTTCGGTGAAGTGCAGCCTGCGGAGTCGGCCCACTGTTCCACGCCCAGAACGTCCTTCCTCCTGGCTCCGACGTTGACCTCGTCGAGCGTCAGGCAATAGGTGATGCGCACACGGACCGCGGTGCTCACGCGGCGGCGGGCGCGCGCTCGGCGATCGCGCGCAGCTCCTTCACCACTTCGGCGTTCGCCCAGGGGACCATCTCCTCCCGCATCTTCGCGATGGCGGCCGAGAGCCGCGCCCGGACATCGTCGGGCAGCTGATCGATCGGCGCGTCCGGCGCACCGAACGCGGGGTCCGCGGCGTGGATCGCCTCGCGCCGGGACCTGCGCTCCGCGGTGACCGTCGCGGGACGCTCGGTGAAGACGCCGATCTCAGTGAACTGATCGTCGAAGAAGGCGAAGACCGGGATCGATTCGTATTTCCCCTGGTTCAGCCAGCGGGCCATGAGGTCCTTGTTCTGGTCGCGGAGGAAGACCCGGAGATCGATGGTCCCGCTCTCACGGGCCAGGACGCCGAGCACCGGGAGGTTGGCGATGACGTCCCCGCACCAGTCCTCGGCGAGGGCCACGACATGGAGCGGGCCGGACCGCGCCCGGAAGGCCGCCAGGTCATCCGCGGCGAGCCGGACCGCGGCCTCAGTCGCCTCGAGCTTGTCCCGGTTCCGGGTCATCTGGGCCTTGTATGCGTCATAGCTGAGGCCCCTGCCGAAACGCTCGCGGTCCATGTCCGATCCTCCTGCGAATGTCCACCTACTGAACACCGTGGCACGGGCGATGCTTCCCTGCCAGACATGCAAGCCATCGCGCTGGCCAGCGCCGCCGCCGACGCGATCGATGCGGCCAAGGCGGCGGGCCTCCGTTACGTGTCCGACGACGCCCCGGGGATCACCCGCGCGCGCAGCGGCCGCGGCTTTTCGTACCGCGACCCTGCCGGGGCGCTCATCCGCGACCGCGCCGAGGTCGCGCGGATCCGCCGCCTCGCGATCCCCCCGGCCTGGACGAGCGTCTGGATCTGCGCGAACCCGCTCGGCCATCTCCAGGCGACCGGTCGGGACGCCCGCGGCCGCAAGCAGTATCGCTACCACGACCGCTGGCGGGAGGTCCGCGACGGGACGAAGTACGGTCGGATGATCGATTTCGGCGCCGCGCTGCCGAAGATCCGGACCCGGACCGACACGGATCTGCGGCGGCAGGGCCTGCCACGCGAGAAGGTCCTCGCGACGGTCGTCCGGCTGCTCGAGGGCACCCTCATCCGCGTGGGGAACGAGGAGTACGCGAAGGAGAACCGGTCCTTCGGGCTCACCACGATGCAGAACCGCCACGTCGATGTGTCCGGCGGCACGATGCTGTTCCGCTTCCGCGGGAAGAGCGGGGTCCAGCACGAGGTCGACGTACGCGACCGGCGGCTCGCGCCGGTCGTGCGGCGGTGCCAGGAGCTCCCCGGCCAGGATCTCTTCCAGTACGTCGGCGACGACGGGGAGCCGCACGGCATCGGCTCGGATGACGTGAACGCCTATGTGAAGGAGATCAGCGGCGAAGACTTCACGGCGAAGGACTTCCGGACCTGGGCCGGCACGGTCCTCGCGGTCCGGGCCCTGGAGGAGCTCGACGGCTACGAGTCGGAGGCCGAGGCGAAGCGCCAGGTCCAGACGGCCGTGGAGTCCGTCGCGAGACGACTGGGAAATACGCGAGCCGTCTGCCGCAAGTGCTACATCCACCCGGCGGTCCTCGAGGCGTACCTCGACGGCTCGCTGCGCCGCTCGCCTGACTCGCTCCGGCGCGGCGTCAAAGCTCCCGAACGGAACGGACTGACCGCTGAGGAGGGGCGGGTGCTGCGGGTGCTGAAGGCCCGGGTCGCCGCCCAGAACCGCTCGGTCGCCTGAGCACGCGGCCGCCGGGCCCTTAGAGGGTCGGGGCCAACGCGGTGAGCTCCCCGATCGACCCGATGACCCGGTCCGGCGGCAGCTCGCCCGTCTCCAACGGATCGTCACCGAAGTGCCCTTGCCGCACGTGAACGGTCACCGCGACAGAGCCCAGGTGGGCCTTGATCCGAGAAAGGATCGCCGCCCGATCGTCGACGAAGACGTGGCGATCAGCAGGCAGGCGGGTGAGCACGTCATCCAGCATCCGGTCCTTGTGCGCG
>DATLEG010000031.1:0-2847 GCA_035525465.1 Saccharimonadales bacterium (SeqCode) | reverse complement strand
GCCGCCAGCGCATCGGCGAGCGGCTTCTCCAACGGCTCTTCGAGGTCGCGGCGGCGATGAGCGCCGAGTGGCTCACCCTCGAGGTCCGGGCCTCCAACCTGGGGGCGCAGCGCCTGTACGAGAAATACGGCTTCCGTCGCGCCGGCGTGCGTCGCCGCTACTACAGCGACAACAATGAGGATGCCCTCATCATGTGGACCGAGCGGCTCGGTGACCGAGCCGTGCGCGAGCGTCTGGCGACGCTCCGCAAGGAGCTCGATCTGACCGAATGAGGATCCTCGCCATCGAGACCAGCTGCGATGAGACCGGCGTCGCGATCGTCGAAGACGGGCGCCGGATCCGCGCGAACGTCATCGGGACGCAGGCGATGCACGAGCAGACCGGCGGGATCATCCCCGAGGTCGCCGCGCGCGAGCATCTTCGAGCGATCGACCCGCTCACCGCCCAGGCGCTGCGTGACGCGGGGATGGCCCTCTCCGATATCGACGCGATCGCCGCGACGGTCGGCCCCGGGCTCATCGGCGCGCTCCTCGTCGGCGCGAACTACGCCCGCGGCCTGGCGCTGGCGTCCGGCCTCCCGTTCGTCGGGGTGAATCATCTCGAAGGCCATGTCTACGCGAACTGGCTCGCCGAGACCGAGGACGTTCCGCCCGAGCCCGATCTGCCGGCGGTGGTGCTGGTGGTGAGCGGCGCGCACAGCGATCTCGTGCTGATGGAGGGCCATCGCCGCTTCCGCGTGCTCGGGCGGACCATCGACGATGCCGCGGGCGAGGCATTCGACAAGGTGGCGCGACTGCTCGGGCTTGGCTTCCCCGGTGGTCCATACATCGAGCGAGCGGCGAGGGATGGCGATCCGGACGCCTATCCGCTTCCGAAGGCCTGGCTCGCCGACCGGTACGACTTCTCGTTCTCCGGCCTGAAGACCGCGGTCCTTCGGCTCGTGCGCACGCTCGAGGCCGCGGGGCCGCTGCCGGTGAACGATGTCGCCGCGTCGTTCCAGAAGGCGATCGTCGAGGCACTCGCGGCGAAGACCGCCCGGGCCGCGGCCGAGCACGGCGTGCGGTCGGTGATGATCGGTGGCGGCGTGGCCGCGAACGGTCCGCTGCGTACCGAGATCGCGCGTCGCATCGGCGTGCCGCTCCGCGTGCCGACGCCGCGCCTCTGCACCGACAACGGCGCGATGATCGGTGCGGCGGCGTTCTACTCGCTCCGCCATCGCGGCGCCGAGATGCCGGCGGGGGTCCGCTCCAACCTTCCGCTCGGATGACCGCGCCGCCGCTCATCGCCTCGCTCGATGAGGCCGCCGCGCTCGCGGCCGCGGGAGGCTCCGATCCGGAGGCGGTGACCGACCTCATCCTGAAGATCCTCACCGCCGCCGCCGAGACCTCGGCGGTGCAGGACGCGCTGCGCGGCGCGACCAGAGGGCGCGCGTTGCTGCGGATCACCGACGGGAGCCGGGCGATCGAGTTCGGTGCCGGCGACGGCGCGCTTTCGGCGATGGTCGCAGAGCCACGGGGAAAAGGCCCGAAGGTCGACGCGACCGCGGCGACCTGGCTCGGTCTCCTGGGCGGCACGCTCCGGCCGTGGCTCGCGTTCACCCGGGGGCAGGTCGTCTGCCGCGCGGGGCTCACCGAGCTCCGCTGGCTGCAGCAGATCGCCGAGCGCCTGCAGCGCGGCTACGCCGACGCGCGCCTGGCGCAGCGGCCGGAGGGTCAGGCGGACTAGCATCGGCCCATGCCACCAGCCTCATCGGCGCACCGTCCCGGCCCGGACGACACCAAGACCGATGACGAGAAGACCAAGGTCCATCGGGCCGAGACCAAGACCAAGACCCCGGCCGAGGCGAAGCGGCAGGGACCGACGCTCGAGAACGTGAAGTCGGACGAGCGGGTGAAGGTCTACATCCGCTCGGCGAACGCGCAGACCGGGGCGATCGGCTACACCGAGCACGGCGAGCGCCACGCGAACACGACCGCGGACGGCGCGCGGTTCATCCTCCGGTCACTCGGCCATGAGGCCCGCCGCACGGAGCTCGCCGCGGTCGCGGCGTACCTCCACGACATCGGGAACGTCATCACCCGTGAGAAGCACGGGCAGACCGGTGCGCTCCTGGTGAACCAGATCCTCGTCGACCTCGGCTTCACCTACGAGGAGATCGCGGTGATCATGGGCGCGATCGCCAACCATGAGGAGGCCGAGGGCGGCGTCCCGGTGAGCGCGGTCTCTGCGGCGGTGATCATCGCGGACAAGAGCGATGTGCACCGGAGCCGGGTGCGCAACCCCAAGACCACCACCTTCGACATCCACGACCGGGTGAATTTCGCCGCCACCTCATCCGAGATCAAGGTCAGCCGGCGGGAGAAGCTCATCACCCTCGAGCTCACCATCGACACCGAGGTCGCGCCGCTCATGGAGTATTTCGAGATCTTCTTGTCCCGGATGATGCTCAGCCGGCGCGCAGCCGAGTTCCTGCACTGCTCCTTCGCGCTGGTCATCAACAACACCCGGCTGCTCTAGCGCCGGCGAGACCCCGCTCGATGCACGTCGCCTTCCTCACCGACGTCGCGCTGCCCTACGTCTCCGGCGTGACCGTCGCCGTCCGGCGCCAGCGTGACGCCCTGCGGGGTGCCGGCTGCACCGTCACCGTCGTCGGGCCGCGGGGGGACGTGGATCTGGCCGAGCCGGATGTCCACATGCCCGGCTCACCGGCGGGCTACCGGGTCGCGCTGTTCCGCCCCCGGCTCGCGCCGCGCCTGCGCTCGCGCGGCGTCGACCTCCTCCATGCGCATTCGGTCTTCGGGGCATCCTGGGCCGCGCTCGCGGCGGCGCGATCGCTCCGGGCGCCCT
>DATLEG010000021.1:0-7292 GCA_035525465.1 Saccharimonadales bacterium (SeqCode) | reverse complement strand
GGCGCGCGCTTCGCGACGAATCAGGCGCTCATGAGCGAGCAGGTGCCCGAGGCCCGCGGCACCATGCTCGCGCTCTCCTCCGCCGTCGTGAGCACGGCTCTGGTCGTGGGTGCGACCGTGGGGGGACTGCTCGTCGACGGGCCGGGCTTCGCCCCGCTCGGGGCCTTCTGCTTCGCCGCGGCGATGCTCTCCGCGGTCATCGTCCTGCGGTACGTGGTCGAGGAGCCGATCGACCTCGAGGTCGTCCCCCTGGCGTAGCGACGCGCGACCACTATTCGGTGCGCGCCGCCGATCGTTGGTGAACCGTTACGGGCCCGTTGCGCCGAGACCGCTCCCGCGGCACGGCAAGTGCGCCGTCACTTGCTCGTCCACGCACTATGAAGGGAGCCCCGATCATGGCAACGACCAAGAAGCCAGGTGGCGCGATGACCGTCGCCGAGGCAGGCCGCATGGGCGGAAAGCTCGTGAGCGAGAAGTACGGCCCCGAGTTCTACGAGAAGATCGGCAAGCTCGGCGGGTCCAGCACCGCCGAGAAGTACGGTTCTGAGTTCTTCGGACGCATCGGCCAAAAGGGCGGCCGGGCCGTCACCGCCAAGTACGGCGCCGGCCATTTCGAGCGCATCGGACGCAAGGGTGGCCAGAAGGTCGCCTCCCTCGTGGAGCGGGCGAAGACGATCGAGGCCGCGGAGACCCCCGGCGGGAACGGTGGCGAGCCCAGCGCCTGAGCACTGCCTGCGCCGGGATCGACCCGGCGCACCGGGACCGGACTGACCCGATACTTCGCCTGATGGGTCGGTCGATACACGAGAAGATCGGAACGCGGGTCGTGCGAACGGCCCGCGTTCTGCCGCCCGGGAGCGGGACGCCGGTGGTGCCGCCGCTCGTCCAGAGCGTCGCGTTCGATCACGGCTCGATGGCTGAGCAGGACGCGGTCTTCGGAGGCGAGCGCCCCGGGTATGTGTACGGCCGGTACGGGACGCCCACGACCGCGGCCCTGGAGATCGCGCTGGCTGACCTCGACGAGGTGGAGGAAGCGGTCTGCTTCGTCACCGGCATGGCCGCGATCGTCGCGCTCACCGGCGTGATCCTCGCCTCGAACGGGCGGATCGTCGCGCAAGAAGACACCTATGGCGCGACGCGGGCCCTCCTGGATCGGCTGCGGATCGAGCGGGGTGCCGATGTCGTGTTCGTCGATCCGACGGATCTCGCGGCGGTCGAGGCCGCCCTTCGCACGCCGACCGCGGTCCTGTTCGTCGAATCCATCTCCAATCCGCTCCTGCGGGTCGCCGACGTCGCCGCGCTGGCGGACCGCGCCCACGCCGCGGGAGCCGAGCTGATCGTGGACGCGACCTTCGCCTCGCCGGCGCTCTACCGGCCGGCGGCACTGGGCGCGGATCTGGTGCTGCATTCCCTGACGAAGTACATCAACGGTCACGGCGACGTGATGGGTGGCGTGATCGGTGGTCCGGCCGCGCGGATCGCGAAGCTGCGCGAGCGGGTGATGAGCGACGGCGCCTATCTGCCTCCCCATGAGGCCTGGCTGGTCATCCGCGGGATGCGGACCTTGGACCTGCGGATGACCAAGCAGTCGGCGAACGCGCTCGCTGTGGCGACCCATCTGGGTGGACACTCCAAGGTCGCCGCGGTCCGGTACCCCGGCCTCGCCGACCACCCGAGCCACACGGTCGCGGCCGCGCAGTTCGGGGACCGCGCCGGCGCGGTCGTGACATTCACCCTGCGCGATGACAGCCGCGCCGCGGCCTACCGGTTCCTGGATGGGCTCGAGCTTGCCGCCTCGGCGACCACCATCGGCGACCTGTTCACCGAGGTGCTGCATCCGGCCACCGCGTCCCACCGGCGGGTCAGCATCGAGGAGCGTGCCCGGATGGGGATCAGCGACGGCCTGGTGCGGATCTCGGTCGGGATCGAAGACCCCTACGACATCGTCGCCGATCTCGATGCCGCTTTGGAGCGCGTCTAGCGAGTCCGGGTCAGTGCTCCCGGCGCAGGTGGTCGAGGACCTCGGCCATCACCCGGCAATCGATCTCGTTGTAGCGGGACACCTCGGCCATGAGCGGCACGTCGGCGATGGCCCCCGACGCTCGTCTGGCGATCCCGTCCGCGGTCCAGGCGCCGACCATCGCCCCAGTCCCATCGGCGAGACCGTCGCCCCAGCCGGTCGCCACCAGCCCGTGGGTGTGCATCGCGCGCGCAACGCTCTTGAGGCCGAAGCTCCGGGAACCGCGCACCACCACCGGCTCGGCGCGGACGACCCTGGTGAGGAGGTCGTACCAGTCGAGCAGCGGCCAGTCCCGCTCGGGATGCCGCGCCCGGGCCGAGCGGTACTGCGCATCCATGAAGACCGTCTCCGCTGCCGACCAATGGAACAGGCGCACCGCGGCCGGACCATCGAGCCCGGCAGCACGCGCGAGCGCCCCGAGGTGTTCGAGCCAGGCGTCGATCATCTCGCCCTCGGCCGCGGCGGTGAGTGCCCGCGCGGTGAACTGCGCGAAGGTCCAGACCCCGTCCTGCAGGCGGCCGCAGCCGATCTGGAAGATCAGGCTCTGGCCGCCGCGCTCCGGGAAGCGGCTCAGATCGTCGTTGAGATCATTGACCGTCTCGAAGTCCACGTAGGCCTCCGCCGGCCGGCGGTCGCGCCAGCGTCCTCCGTCGGCGCCGATCCGCGGCGGCCGGAGCGGCGGTCCTGGCTCCCGGTTCGCGGCGAGGATCGCGTCGAACACCGGGCCGCGGGCCTCCCCGGTGATCCCGAGCAGCTCCGCGGATACCCGCGGATCGTCCCAGCGGGTGACGCCCTGCGCTCTGGCGCGCTCGCGGTGGGTCGTGCTGACCTGCCACAGCAGAGTGAGATCGTGGAGCTCTTCGGCGATCTCCCGCTTGGCCTCGTGCCAGGGCTGGTCGCGATCGGCCTTGAGGTTGGGGCGGAGCTCCTCGCGGGTCGGCTCCGGCAGCGCGTCCCAGGCCCGCCCCTCGTGCCGCACCAGACGGACCCACGCGGCCGCCTGGGCCACGGCCTCGGCGAGCGTTATCTCACGGGACTTGACCCAGCCGTCGTGCGGGACGCGCGCGAGCCGGTCCCAGCAGCGGTCGCCGCGCTGCTGCCCCTGCTTCCAGCCCCGGCCCAGGACGTAGCCGAACGGCGGGGCGTATCCCTGCGCGCGTCCGAGGGCCTGGCCGTAGGCCCAGACCTGCGCCAGCGCCGCGAGGTCGCCCGAGGCCGAGAGCGAGCCATCCTTCAGCAGATCGAGGGTCGTGAATTTCACGTCGACCACGCGGTAATGCCAGGCCGCGCCACGCAGGCCGGGCGCAACGAACGCCGGGTCGTCGCCCTCCGCGAACGCGTCGGCGCAGATCCCGGCGAGGATGTCCGACCGGATGAGCAGATCGGCAAGGCCATACATCCGTGCCTGCGGGTCGCGCAGCACCCCCTGGGCGATGACCTTCGCGCCCCGCTCCATCGCCGCCCAGGTGGCCGCGGCGGCCTCAAGCGACCGCGGATCGCGCCGCTCACCGCCGATCCGGACCACGCCGTGGCGGCGGTCGAGGTCGGCGATGACCGCAGCCTCGAAACGCTCGCCCTGGGCCCGCAGGAACCGGCCGAGGTCGAACTGCTCGTCGTAGCCGGCGCGCTGGTCGTCGCGGGCGAAGCCCTTCTCGCCGCCGAAACGGTCGAGCCAGTCCCAGAGCTGATCGCTCCGGCACCAGGCCCGGGTCGCGCCGGCCGCCACCCAGTCATCCCAGTCGTCCTCGGTGCGGGGCTCGAGGGTGGTCCCGTCGTCAAGCGTGGTGAAGGCCGCGGCTCCGCGGACGGCCGTCCCGAGCGGGAGGGCGAGCGGCAGCTGCGCAGGCGCGACCGCGCCGGGGTCGCCGAGCGGGCCGCGCAAGGGTTCAGGATCGCGCACCCGCGCAAGCCTAGGCGTGGATCGCGGGCGTGATCCGATAGTCGCTGTCGCCGGCCGATGTCGCGTCGGCGCATCTCGCGCCGGCGCTCGCTTGGCGCTACGGTGGGCGTGCTGCCAAACGGCTCCGGCAGACGTGCCCATCCCGGGCCGGGAGGCGTATGCGCGACCCACGATCGCTCACCCCGCGGCAGCAGGAGGTCCTCGACCGGGTCGCGCTGGGGAAGCCGAACAGGCAGATCGCGGACGAGCTCGGGATCAGCGAGCGCGCGGTGAAGGCCCTCGTGACCCGGCTGTTCGGCAAGCTGGGAGTCCAGAACCGGGCAGCGTTGATCGCGACCGTGCTTCGTGCCGGTGCCGGCGGGGGCCTGACCGCCGACTCCACGGGCGATTTCGGCCAGTACCTGGACGCGCCGTTCATGATCACCGTCCTCCGCGGCGCCCGGCATGAATTCGCGTTCGTGAACCGGATGTTCGTGCAGGTGTCCGGGGTCGCCGCGGCCGACCTGCTCGGGCGGGAGCTGGACGAGGCCTTCCCCGACGCGGAGATCGGAGAGCACCCGCTGTACGAAGCGGTGCTTGCCACCGGCATCCCCGGAGTCCTTGCGGGGAGCCCGTCGCGCTGGCGGGACGCGCGGGGGGAGATCCGGTCCGGCGTGTTCCACACCCTGGTCCACCCGCTGCGCGGAACATCCGGCTCGGTCGACGCGCTGCTGACCGTCACGACCGCTGTGGAGCACACCGACCAGCGGACCGTCTAGGCTTCGCCCCCGATGGCACGCTTCGTCGTCGAGGGGGGCACGCCGCTCCACGGCGAGATCACCCCGGCGGGCAACAAGAACTCGGCCCTCCCGCTCATCGCGGCCAGCCTCCTCACGTCCGAGCCGGTCATCCTCCACAACCTTCCCCGGATCCGTGACGTCCGGGGGATGCTCGAGATCCTCGTCGGTCTCGGGGCGACGGTGGAGGAGCAGGGTCCCCACGCCGTCCGGATCGATACCGCGAATGTGCGGAGCACGAGCGTGGACCCGCGCCTCTCCCGGGAGATCCGGACCTCGTTGCTCTTCGCCGGCCCATTGCTGGCCCGCTTCAAGAACGTCACGCTCGGCCCACCCGGCGGCGACGTCATTGGCCGCCGCCGCAATGACACGCACTGGCTCGTCCTTCGCGCACTCGGTGCCGAGCTCCATGCCGAGCAGCAGGGCTACGGCCTGCGGACCGATGGCCTCCGGGCGGCCGACATCCTTCTTGACGAGGCTTCGGTCACCGCGACCGAGAACGCCCTCCTCGCCTCGGTCCTTGCGCCGGGTCGGACCGTCATCCGCAACGCCGCGAGCGAGCCCCACGTCCAGGAGCTGGCGATGGTCCTGGTGCAGATGGGCGCGCGGATCAGCGGGATCGGGACGAACACGCTCGAGATCAAGGGCGTCGAGCAGCTCCGCGGGATCGAGCACACGATCTGGAGCGATCACATGGAGGTCGGCTCGTTCATCGGGCTCGCCGCCATCACCCATGGCGAGATCACGATCCATCGCTGCGCCCCGAGCCATCTCGCGATGACCCGGGCGGTGTTCAAGCGGCTGGGTGTACGGACCGAGCTCGACGGGGACGATCTCAAGGTTTGCGCGAGCGACAAGTACGTCATCGAGGACGATCACGGCGGCGCGATCACGAAGGTCCAATCGCAGATCTGGCCGGGCTTCCCGTCGGATCTCTCGAGCATCGCCACGGCGTTCGCCACCCAGGCAGTCGGGACCGTCCTCATCCACGAGTGGATGTTCGGCGCGCGGATGTTCTGGGTGGGCGCTCTCGAGGCGATGGGCGCCCGGCTCATCCTTTGCGACCCGCATCGTGTGGTCATCGTCGGTCCGGCCCAGCTGTATGGCAGCGAGCTGCGCAGCCCCGATATCCGCGCCGGCCTCGCGCTCCTCGGAGCGGCGCTCGCGGCCAAGGGGACGAGCACGATGGACAACGTCGACCAGATCGATCGTGGCTACGAGGACATCGATGGCCGTCTGCGCGCGCTGGGCGCTCGCATCGACCGCGTGTGATCGACCCGGCGTCCCTCGCGCCGCCGCCTCGCTCGTTCGTCACGCACCTCGAGTGCGGGCGCTGCGGGACGGCCGGCGACGCGACCAAGGTGGCGAACACCTGCCCGTCGTGCGGCGGGCCGTTCCTCGTCCGCTACGACCTGGAGCGGCTGCGGACGAGCGTGCCGCGCAACACCCTCTCCGGCCGCCAGGCGTCGCTGTGGCGCTATCGCGAGCTCTTGCCGATCGACGACATCGACCGGATCGTGAGCCTGGGGGAGGGGAACACCCCGATCCTCGAGGCCCCCTCGCTCGGGCAGGCGATCGGGCTGCATCGGCTCTCGATCAAGGACGAGGGTCTGCTGCCGACCGGGACGTTCAAGGCCCGCGGCGCGGCGATGGGGGTGACCCGCGCGCGCGAGCTGGGCATCACGACCATCGCGCTCCCCACCGCGGGGAACGCCGGAGCGGCCTGGGCGGCGTACGGCGCCCGCGCCGGCATCGGCGTGGTCGTGGCGATGCCGGCGACCACTCCCGACGTCATCCAGCGCGAGACCGCGTCGTACGGGGCGCGGGTATACCTGGTCGACGGATCGATCGCCGACGCCGGCGCCGCGATCAAAAGGGCCTGTGCGGAGCATGGCTGGTTCGACGCGTCGACCCTTCGCGAGCCGTATCGCATCGAAGGCAAGAAGACGATGGGCTTCGAGCTGGCCGAGCAATGGGGCTGGTCTCTTCCGGACGTGATCATCTACCCGACCGGCGGCGGCGTCGGGCTCATCGGGATGTGGAAGGCCTTCTCCGAGCTCCAGGCGATCGGCTGGCTGCCCCAGGGGAAGATGCCGCGATTCGTTGCCGTCCAGGCGGCCGGGTGCGCGCCGATCGTGAAGGCCTTCCACGAGGACAAGTCCGAGTCGGAGCCCTGGCCCGATCCGCAGACCTTCGCCGCCGGTCTACGCGTGCCGAAGGCGCTCGGCGATTTCCTGGTGCTGCGGATCCTCCGCGAATCGAGCGGCGTCGCGATCGACGTGAGCGACGAGCGGATCGCGGCGATGATGCGGGTCATCGGCGTCACCGAGGGGCTGCTCGTCTGCCCCGAGGGTGCCGCGGCGGTCGAAGCCGCGCACCAGCTGCGCCAGCAGGGCTTCATCGCCGAGCATGAGGATGTCCTGGTCTTCAACACCGGGACCGGGCTCAAGTACGCCGAGTCGCTGCAGGGCGATCCACCGGTGCGTCTGGGGGCGGGCGAGCTGATCCCGCGCCTGGAGCCGGTCTCGTCCGACGACGCCGACGGACATGACCGTCCATTGCTCATCGAGGGCGGCGGGCTCCGTATCGCCCCCAA
>DATLEG010000050.1:0-2982 GCA_035525465.1 Saccharimonadales bacterium (SeqCode) | reverse complement strand
CGCCGTGTTCGTGATCGGCTTCAGCACGGTCTTCACCCTGCTCTGGATCGGCATCGCGGTCCTCGGCTCGCTCGTCGGCGAGTTCGTGACGCTCATGCAGCGGGTCGCGGGCATCCTGCTCGTGGTGCTGGGCATGCACCTGGTCGGGCTCATCACCATCCCGTTCCTGGCCCGGACGACGGACGTCCGCCTGGGCCGGAGCGCACGCGGTTACCCCCGGTCGTTCCTCATCGGGGTCGCGTTCGGGGCGGGCTGGACCCCCTGCATCGGTCCGTATCTCGCGACGATCCTCGCCATCCTGTTGAACACCGACCTCCAGGCCGGCGCGGTCCTTCTCCTTGCGTACTCGCTCGGCCTGGGGGTCCCCTTCCTGCTCGTTGCGGGCGGGATCGGCTTCGCCGAGCGAGGCATCGCCTGGGTCCGCCGGCACCTGCGGGTGGTGAATGCGGTCGGCGGTACGCTGGTCATCGTCATGGGATTGCTGCTGCTCTCCGGTCAGCTCACCAAGCTCAATCAGCTCATGAACTTCCTGCCGCTGCTCGGCTGACGCGTGAACGACCGAGCGTCCGTCGGTGCACCGGTCGGCCTGACGACGCCGATGGCCCCCCCTGTGACGCTGGAAGGACCACCGCGGCTGCCACGTGCGATCACGGGCCTGTTGATCGGGATCATCGCCCTGGCGTCGCTCGCCGCGCTCCTCTGGCCGGTCCTGCCGTTCAACGACCGCGCTCGCAGCGCCCCGACCCGGGTCGGTGTCATCACCGCCAGCATCGAGGCACCCGACACCGCGCCGGTCGTCGGACGCCAGGCACCCGACTTCCGCTGGATCGACCCCGATGGCCGGACCCGGTCGCTCGGCTCGCTGCGCGGGACCCCGGTCGTGCTGAACTTCTGGGCGACCTGGTGCGTGCCCTGCCGCACCGAGCTTCCGGCGATGGAGCGCGTCGCCGCGGAGCGGCGGGAAGTGACCTTCCTCGCGATCGATCTCGACGAGGACGGGGGAAAGGTGCGCGACTTCTTCGATTCGCTCGGCATCGTCACGCTCCAGCCGATCATCGATCTGAACGGCACCCAGGCGAAGCGGTATGGCGTGGTCGGCCTACCGACGACGCTGTTCATCGGCCCGGACGGCGTCATCCGGCAGATCACGATCGATGCGATGACCGACGACACCCTGCGGTCCGGCCTGGCGAAGGCGGCGAAATGAGCACCGAGGTCCGCCAGACCGCGCGGCCGGGGCCACCGCGGCTCTACCGGGACGGGACGCTCACCCCGCTCGAGCGGATGCCGCCGCCGGAGCGCGCGATCACGCTCATCGTCGACGGTGAGGAGCTCGCCACCATCGCCTGCTCACCGGTACGGGTCATCGCGCTGGCGCTCGGCTTCCTGCGGGTCGAGGACATCATCCAGACCGTGGCCGACGTCGCCCTGATGGAGGTCTGCGATGACGAGACGGTGGTGAAGGTGCGCCTTGCCCCGACGGCGCGGAAGGTGCCGCACGACCGCAAGCGGATCCTCACCTCGGGCTGTGGCCGCGGCGTCACGTTCTCCCTGGATGTCGTGCCGGTGCAGGGTGGCCTGACCGTGCGGCCCGAGCAGGTGATGAGCTGGATGGAGACCTTGCTGGACACCGCGGCCGGCTACAAGGAGCACGGCGGCACGCACGCCGCCGGCCTCTTCGGATCCGAGGGTCTCGAGGTCCTGGTCGAGGACATCGGACGCCACAACACGATCGATCGGATCGCCGGGGAATCGCTGCTTGCCGACAGGGAAACGGCGGGCAAGGCGATCCTCACCTCCGGCCGGATCTCGAGCGAGATGCTGGTGAAGGCATCGCGCCTGGGGATCGGGGTGGTCGCCTCACGCACCAGCCCCACCGAGCTGGCGGTCTCGCTCGCCCAGGAGGCCGGGATCGCGCTTCTCGGGTATGTCCGTCGCGGGCAGCTCCAGCTGTTCCACGACGCCGGGCGGGTCACCCTCTAGCGACAGCGGCGGTACCCCGGTACCGCCGGCTCGTCCCATCGCCGCGGCCGGAGCGCCCACGGAGGATCGGTCCATCTTCCGCCGGAGGTGACCGATGTCCCCGCTCCGCCGCTTCTTCACCGACCACGACGGGCTCGCGACGGTCGAATACATCGTTGGCGCCGCCGTCGTGCTCGGCACGCTCGTCGTCGGCGTCTCGGCCTGGAATAACGGCCTGGTGGCCCGGCTGCAGAGCCTGGTCAGCCAGATGCAGGCGATCCGCTGAACCGGGCCACGCGGCGCGGGCACGAGGAAGAGCGTGGGCTCGCCACGCTCGAGACGGTGCTCATGATCACCGTGCTCGTGCCGCTGCTGTTCGCGGTCCTCGAGTTCGGCGATCTCTTCGGGCGCTGGCTCGCCCAGGAGAGCGCGACCCTGCAGGCGGCCCGGTACGCCGCCGAGGTCGGCGGAGACACCCCGGAGGTACGGGCACTCCTCGGGGCGTCCCTTCTCGCGGCGGGGATCGACCCCTCCCGGGTGACCGTCGACATCACCCCTCCGCGCGTGGGCTGGCGTCAGCCGCTCACCGTCGCGGTCCGCACGGACGCGACCGTGTCGATCCCGTTCGCCCTGAACGCGACGATCCCGCTGCGGACGACCGCGATCGTTCGCGGCGAGCTCAACCGATGAGCTGGCTGCGTGACGATGCCGGCAGCGTGGTCATGACGATCGTCCTGCTGCCGCTCTTCCTCATCACCCTCGGCGGGACCTTCGAGCTCGGCTCGCTTCGGGTGGTCGCCACGCGCGCCCAGACCGCAGCCGACCTTGCCGCACTGGTGGCGGTGAACGACCAGGACGACACGGAGCTCCGCCGCTCCGGACGCCTGCGACCGGCGGCCGACGCCGAGGCGGTCGCCCGCGCGATCTTCGCGGAGAACCTCGCCCCGGTGGGCGCGGCGCTCGCCGCGGCACCAGGGGATCTCGCGGCCCGCGCGGACGTCGCCGTCGGCGACCGTCCGG
>DATLEG010000011.1:0-3164 GCA_035525465.1 Saccharimonadales bacterium (SeqCode) | reverse complement strand
GAACACCAGGAACGTCGCCTGGAGGAGCGCGACGACGAAGGTGCTCATGACCGGGTCACCTCGATCCGGGGAAGCAGGTCGCTCCAGGCGAGGAGCAGATTCGTCCGGACGCCCGGCGCGTTCTCGGCAAGGAAGGCACGGCCGGCCGGCATCGTGGAGAGGATGCGGGCCTGGGCGGTGACCCGCCCGTGGCGGCTTCGGATGGTGACCGTATCGCCGTCGCTGATCCCGCGGGCCGCCGCGTCGGTCGTCGCGAGGTCGATCGCGCCGCGGGAAGCGGCCTGGGTGAGCCGATCAGAGTGCGCCAGCATCGTGCCGCTCCCGAGCAGCAGGGGTGCGGTGAGCAGCACCAGGCCTTCCCCGCCGGATGGGTCCACGCCAGGGAGCTCGTCATAGGCGGCGGTGCGGTCGCGGGCCGGCGCGGTGCGCAGGCCAGGCTCGGCCACGCCGTGGGGCTGATCGGCGGTCCGGAGCAGCTCCTCTCCGGCCGAGAGCGGCACCGAGGGGAGCGAGGCACCCAGGCGGATCGGCGAGAGGCGTGCCGAGCCCGGCATGCCGAGCGGCCACCCGCCCGGAGCGAAGAACGGTTTCTGGGTGGTGACCCCGCGGCTTGCCGGCGTCGCGCCGGCATAGACCCCCTGGACCCCCGATGGCGCCGCGACCACCCGGGTCCCCGGACCGGGGGCACCGGCGGATGGCAGCGCGGCGGCGGTCTCGGGCAGGCGGCGCGCGCTCCGCGCGAGGAACTCCGAGGCCGGCTCGCGCAGGTCGAGGCGGGCGGCGATGTCGATGAGGATCGCCAGATCGGTGCGGGCCTCGCCCGGTGGCTGGACCACCGGCGCGATCCGCTGGCTGCGGCCCTCGATGTTCGTGATCGTGCCTTCCTTCTCCGGAAGGGCCGCGGCGGCAAGCACGACGTGGGCCTTGCCCGCCGTCGCCGACGGTGCGATGTCCTGCACGATGAGGAGCTCGACCGTGCGGAGGGCTTTTTCCACCAGCGCTCGGTCGGGGAAGGTGCGAAGCGGATCGACGCCGACCAGATAGAGCGCCTTGATGCGGCCTTCCGCCGCGGACGCGATGATCTGGCCACCGGCGACCCCACCCGGACCGGGGAGCAGGCCGGCGCGCTGGGCGCCCATCGCGTTCGGGGCACGCATGAGGATGCCGGTCCGTCCGAGCGCCTCCGGGCCGGACACCCGGGTCGCGCAGGCGGCCAGTGCGCGGGCGATCCCTTCCCCATCCGGCCGGCTTTCGAGGGTCGCGCCGGAGAGGTACAGCGGCGCCGTTGCCGATCGCAGCCAGGCCGGCGGGTCCGCCGCCAGGGCGGCGAGCGCTGCCGCTTCACCGCCCGGCTCGGCCCGGAGGACGAGCGTCGCGTCCCGCTCGGCGTCGATCGGGCGGGCCGAGATCACGACCGAGGGAACTCCCCGGCGAAGCGCTTTGCGCATCCGCAGCCAGAGGATCGGCAGCTCCTCGCTCGGATCGAACGCGGCAAGCACGAACGCGTCGGCCGCCTCGACCTCCGCGATCGGGACGGGGAGTCCGGCAAGATCGATGAGCGCCCCCTCGGTGGTCCGAGCGCCGCTGCGGTGGTCGATGTTCGGGGTGCCGATCCCGTCACGGAAGAGGCGCGCCAGGAGCGTCGCTTCCTCGTTCGTGAGCCGGGAGCCGCCGATCACGCCGATCGACTCGGGGCCGTAGCGCGTGGTGATCGCGCGAAGCCGGTCCACCGTGTGGTCGAGCACATCGTTCCAACGGCCCGGGACCAGATCCCCGCCGGCGCGGATGAGCGGCTGTGACAGGCGGGGCGCATCGCTCACGTACTCGTAGCCGAAGTAGCCCTTATCGCAGAGCCAGACCTCGTTCACCGCCTCGTGCTGGCGCGGCTTCACGCGGATGACCTTGCCCTGGCGCGCTTCATAGCGGACCGCGCACCCCACCGCGCAGTGGCTGCAGATCGCGTCGCCGAACGCCAGATCCTGGGGTCGTGCGGCAAATCGATAGGGCTCGCTCGTGAGCGCGCCGCAGGGGCAGAGCTCGATGATGTTGCCCTGGAACTTCGAGCGGAGCGGCGCGCCGTCGAACGTCCCAAGGACACTGGTCGACCCGCGGTCGGTGAAGGCGAGCTCGGCGTCCCCGGCGATCTCATCCATGAACCGGGTGCACCGGTAGCAGAGGATGCAGCGCTCCATGTCCAGCACGACGAGCGGCGAGAGGCGCTCGGCCTTGGGCGCCCGCCGTTTGGGGAACGTCGCCCGCGACTCGTCCGGACCATACAGGTGCGAGTAGTCCTGCAGCGGGCACTCCCCCGCCGCGTCGCAGACCGGGCAATCCAATGGATGGTTCACGAGCAGGAACTCGATCACCGAGCGGCGCGCGTCGGCGACCTCGGTGGTGTTCGTGTGCGCGACCATGCCGTCGGAAACGGGGGTGGTGCAGGCGGTCTGGAGCTTGGGGAGCTTCTCGACCTGGACGGCGCAGAGCCGGCACGCGCCGGCGAGGGAGAGCTTGGGGTGATAGCAGAAGCGCGGGACATGGACCCCGGCTCGGCCCGCGGCTTCGATGAGCAGCGTGCCCGCCGGGACGGCCACCGTCACGCCGTCGATCGTCACCTGCACATCGGCCATCAGGACACCGACGCCGGGAGGCCCAGCGGGCAGCCCCCCGCCTGATGCGCGGCAAAATGCTCGGGGAATTTGCGCAGCGCACCCTGCGGTGGTGACGCCGCGAAGTCGCCCAGGGCGCAGAGCGTCTTGCCGGCGATCTGCTCACTCACCTGCTTGAGGCGCGCGAGGTCGTCGGGCCGTCCCGCTCCAGCGGCGAGGCGCTCGAGGATCACGTGCTGCCAGACCGTCCCCTCGCGGCAGGGCACGCATTTCCCGCAGGACTCGTGACGAAAGAACTGCGCCAGCCGCGCGAGCGTGTCGACGATGCAGACGCGGTCATCGAACACCATGATCCCCCCCGCCCCGAGCTCGGTCCCGATCTTCCGGAGCGCGTCGTACTCCATCGCGACGTCGATCTCCGCCGGCAGCAGCGCGGTCGACGCCGCCGCGCCGGGGATGACGAACCCGAGCTCGCGGCCGGCCCGGATCCCGCCGGCGTGCTCCTCGATGAGCTCCCGCAGCGGCGTTCCCATCGGCCGCTCGTACACCCCTGGCCGC
>DATLEG010000299.1:0-3114 GCA_035525465.1 Saccharimonadales bacterium (SeqCode) | reverse complement strand
GCCACGAGCTTGCCGCCATGCAGGATGCCGACGCGGTCCGCCAGGCGCTCGGCCTCGTCGAGGTCGTGCGTCGTGAGGAGGATCGTGGCGTCGTGCTCGTCGCGGAGATCGCGCACGAACGTCTGGACCTCGCGCTTGCTGCGGACGTCCAGACCGGTCGTCGGTTCGTCGAGCAGGAGGAGCGACGGGGCGGTCAGGAATGCCCGCGCGATCGCGACCTTCTGCTGCATGCCCCGGGAGAGCTTCTCGAGCGGCTCGGTCTGCTTGTCGGGCCCGATCCCAAGGCGGCCGAGGATGTCCCGTGATCGGGCCGCACCGTCGCCGGCCGGGACCCCGTAGAGGCGCGCCGCATAGCTCAGGTTCTCGAGCGCCGAGAGCTTCTTGAAGAACGACGCCTCGACCGACACGCGGTTGATGAGACGCTTCACCGCGAGCTCGTCCCGCCGGAGGTCGAGCCCGAACACGCGGACCGTCCCTTCATCAGCCTCGAGCAGCGTCGAGAACACCCGAATGAGCGTCGACTTCCCCGACCCGTTCGCTCCGAGCAGGGCATAGATCTCGCCCCGCGGCACGGTGAGCGAGACGCCGTCCACGGCGCGCACGTTCTTCCCCGCGGCGCGGAACCACTTCACCACTCCGTGGGCGGCGAGCGCGGCCGCGCCGGCGGATGGTGGCGAAGCGCCGGACCAGGAGGCCGGGTCGCTCTGGATCGGATCGCGCGTCGCGGTGGCCACGGGCAGGCTCCTTTCGCTGGTCGGAGCCCGGGTCTTCGAGCGGTATCCGCTCATACAAACAAAAGACCGCGGGCACTGGGCCCACGGTCCGGATCACGCTCGCGGGGCGGACCCCCCTACTGCGATCCGGTCATGGGCGTGCGGGTACCGGGAACGGCCCGGTCGGCCGCGGTGCGGATGACGATGAGATCCAACAACTGCTGCACGCCCCTTTCGTGAAGTTCGCCACGACGGCGACCCGCGGACGATACTCCGCGCGCGGCCGGCCGGTCAAGGGTCGGTGTGCGCGGGACAAGAGGACAGGGCGGCCCGAGGGCCGCCCTGTCGAGCCCGTACGTGACCGGGCGCCTAGACGGCGCGGCGGCCGCTGAGCAGCTGGAACACGATCACGATGAGCGCGATCACCAGCAGCGCGTGGATGAGCGCGGTACCCGGCAGTGCGACCAGGCCGAGCGCCCACAGGATGAGAAGGACCACGACGATCGTCCAAAGCATCGGTGCACCTCCTTGCGGAACAGGACTCGGCAAGGTGCGTGCCACCACGGTCCGCAAGGGCGACCGCGGTCAGGACGGGCGGGTGTGGGTGTCCACCAGGTCTAGAAGCTCGTCGAGCTGAAAGGGCTTTCCAAGAAAGCCGTCCGCCCCGATCTCGCTGGCGTCGCGCCGGACGTCGAGGGCGGCGGTGCAGATGACGATGGGCGCGTGACGGCCGGGCCGCTCCCGATAGCTCTTCGCGAATTGCCAGCCATCCATGACCGGCATCCGCATGTCCAGCAGGATCAGCTGCGGGTCGTAGTGATCGAGGACCGCGAGGGCCTCCTCACCGTCGCTGGCGGACCGCACCGCATAGCCTTCTTCCGCGAGGGCGGTGACCACGAGCTCGCGGATCCCCTCGTCGTCGTCCACGACGAGGACCCGGCGGAGCCCGACTTCCTGCATCGCCGGTATTGTGCTCCGAGCCCCCCGAGCGGGCCGTGCGGCCGCCGGAACCCCGGGCGCTGGCGGCCCGCCCCCGCGCCAGACCGCCCCGGTGACCGGGAACCGGTCGTGCGTCGCCGTTGTAGAGGGGGTGGAGGTGCCCCATGGATCGTCTGCTCGCGTTCACCGCCCTGATCGGCCTTGTCGTGCTCTCTCTGGTCGGTCTGGGCGCGCCGGCCTCCGCCGGTGGATGGGCGGTCACCACGTTCGACCACCTCCCGCCCGAGTTCGTCGCCGACCGCACCTATCACCTGGGCTACACCATCCGGCAGCATGGCGTGACCCCGATCCGTGTCGACCGCACCGAGGTGATCGCGGTCACGAGCGGCGGAGCGTCCCGCTCCTTCCCTGGAACACCGGACGGGACGATCGGTCATTACGTCGTCGACGTGGCCCTGCCATCCGGCAGCTACACCTGGCGCGTGACCCAGCAGCCGTTCATGGCCCAGGAGCTCGGGCCGTTGACGGTGGGCGACCCGGCGGTGCTCCCGGTCCCGGGAGCGGTGGCGCCCTCCCCGGCCGCGCCGCCGGTCCCGGTCACCCCGATCCGGCCACTGGCCGCGGTGCTTGCGGCTGCCACGGTCCTCTCGGCGCTGGTCTTCCTGAGACTGCTTGCCGTGCCGCGCAGGGGCCGTGGGGCGGCCGGTGCGTCCTGATCGCACGGTGCTCGTCGGGTCGGGCCTGCTGACCGTCGTCCTCCTCGCCGCGACGGTCGCCCTCACCGCGACGGTACCGACCACCACCGCTCCGGTCGCGGCTCCGGCGAACCCGGCGGGCACCGTCTCCGCCCAGGTCGCGTATGGCGCACGCCTGTTCGCGGCCAAGGGCTGCGGTGGGTGCCATGAGACCGGAACGGTCGGACTGGTCGGGCCCTCGCTGAGCGGCATTTCCCGATCCGCCGGGACGCGGCGCCCCGGGTCGTCGGCGGAGGCATACATCCGCGAGTCCATCCGCCGGCCGCAGGCCTTCCGCTCGCCGCTGGCCCCGAGCAACGGGATCGAGATGCCGACGCTCGAAGTGACCGACGCGGAGCTCGATGCGCTGGTGGCGTACCTCCTGTCGCTTCCCTGACGCCCTTGGCCTAGTGGCGGATCTCGCTGCGGTCGCCGATCCATTGGGCCGGGGGCACCGCGAGAAATCGGGCGAGCAGGTTCAGGCCGTCGGCGTACGCGCTCCGCCGCCGGACGAAAGCGTTCCAGCATGCGTCGGCGTCCGGGAGAAGGGTGTACCCGGCATCGGCGAGCCGCCGCCGCGCGCCATCGAACTCGGCGCGCTCGACCCCGACCGTACCGGGGGTGGTGTACCGGAAGAACCGGGCCACATCCTCGACCAGGTGCACGCCGATGTCGTGCATCACCCACGCCGCCCCCGAGGCCTCGCTCTGGGTGGTGGTCATGACCAG
>DATLEG010000298.1:0-2020 GCA_035525465.1 Saccharimonadales bacterium (SeqCode) | reverse complement strand
GCCGATGTTGATGTAGAGCTTCTTCTGGTCGTTCGCCACCTTCGCGATCGCGAGCGCGGCGGAGGAGGTCGGAACGTCGAGCACGATGTCGGCGTTGGAGCGCTCGTAGAACTCCGTCGCCTTGGAGGCCGCGAGGTCCGGTTTGTTCTGGTGGTCGGCGGTGATGACCTCGATCGCCCCGCCGAGCGCCTTGTCGCCGTACTTCTTCTTGAAGTCCTCGATCGCCATCTTCACCGCTTCGACGCTGTTCTTTCCCGAAAGATCGGCGTACACCAGCGACTGGTCGTTGATGACCGCGATGACGACCTTGCCGTCGGTGAGCTTCACCTGCGCCGGAGCGGCGCTGCCGGCGCCGGATCCGCTCTGACCGCCGCAGCTCGCGGTGATCACCGCCAGCGTCAGCAGCAGACCGATCGTTCTCCTCATGCCTTCGTCCTCCTCGACCAATCCCGCCCACGCTCGGGCGCGGTGCTCATGCTACGGGTCACATCCCCAGATGGCGAAGCAATTCGCCCTCACGGGCGACCATCTCCGCGTTCCCGAGCCGCTCGACGACCTCACCCTGCGCGAGCAGGTAGTGGCGATCGGCGACCCGGGTGGCAAAACGCAGGTTCTGCTCGACGAGCAGCATCGTCACCCCCTCCCGTTTCGCCTCCAAGAGGATCTCGCCGATCCGCTCGACGATCACCGGCGCGAGCCCCTCGGTCGGCTCGTCCAGCAGCAGCACCTCCGCGCCCATCCGGAGGACCCGGGCGATGCCGAGCATCTGCTGCTCGCCACCTGAGAGCTTGCCGCCGGATTGGCGCCGGCGGTCCCGCAGCACCGGGAAGGTCTGGTAGATCCGCTCGAGCGGCCAGTCGGAGCGGCCGACCCGCGGGGGCAGCAGCAGGTTCTCCTCGACCGTGAGGGAGGCGTAGACCCCGCGGTCGTCCGGGACATAGCCGAGGCCGCGACGGGCCCGCTCATCCGGCGGCAGGCGGGTGAGATCGACGCCGCCAAGGCGGATGGCGCCGGTCACCTGGGGGTGAAGGCCGATGATCGACCGCAGGAGCGTTGATTTCCCAGCCCCGTTCCGGCCCACGAGGGTCACGAGCTCGCCCCGACGGACGTCGAGCGAGACATCGCGGAGCGCCTGGGCCTCCCCGTACCACGCCGAGAGCGCGCTGACCTCGAGATGGGCCTCAGGCATGGGCGGCCCCGAGGTACGCGGTCACGACCGCGGGGTCGACGCGGACCGTCTCATAGGGACCCTCCGCGAGCACGCGACCCTGCGCAAGGACGGTGACCCGGTCGGCGAGGGAAGCGACGACGCCCATGTTGTGCTCCACCAGGACCACGCTCCGGCCGGCCCGGACCCGCCGGATGAGGTCGATCGTCCGGTCGACGTCCTCCGCCCCCCTGCCCGCGGTCGGCTCGTCCAGCAGCAGCAGGCGGGGCTCGAGGGCCAGCGCGAGCGCAAGCTCGAGCGCCCGTTTCTGGCCATACGGCAGGCTCCCCGCCGGCCGGTCGGCGAGCTCCGCAAGGCCGACCTCCTCGAGCAGCTCGAGCGCTCGCCCGTCGAAGCGGCGGAGCGCCCGGATCGTGCGCCAGAAGCCGTAGCCTTCACGCGCCCGAGCCTGGAGCGCCAGGGCGACGTGCTCGCGCACGCTGATCCGCTCGAAGAGGCTGGTGATCTGGAAGGAGCGGGCCACGCCCCGCCGGGCGATCGCCTCCGGCCGAAGGCCGGTGATGTCATCGCCGAACAGCAGGATCCGGCCGGACGTCGGGCGAAGGAACCCGGTGAGCAGATTGAACAGGCTCGTCTTCCCCGCGCCGTTCGGCCCGACCAGGGCGTGCACGAGCCCGGCCTCGAGCCGGAGATCGACCCCGTCGACCGCGCGGAAGCCGCCGAAGGCCTTCACCAGTCCGTGCGTCTCGATCGCGGTTGTGCCTATCGTTGCCACTGGTGACGCAATCTACCGGCTTCGAAGGCAGACGGGCGCTCGTGACCGGGGCGGCGAGCGGGATCGGCAAGGCGATC
>DATLEG010000289.1:0-2533 GCA_035525465.1 Saccharimonadales bacterium (SeqCode) | reverse complement strand
GGGGGCGAGCGTCGCGATCAGCCCGTCGATGTCGCGGCGGTCCTCCGCGATCGAGTGGCGCTGCCAGAGGCGCCGGATGCGCCGATGCGTTGCGGGATCCGCCGGCCACCCGAGCCGGCTCCGGACATCGCCCCGGCTCGCGTCGATCACGCCCGGATCGTAGCGCCCGGGGAGGCCGGGGACCGTCACGCATACTTGGATCGTGATCCCCGAGTCCTTCGCCGTGATCGGTGCCGTCATCGGCTCGATCGGCGGCTTCTACTACCTCTACGAGACGATCACCGGCAAGGCGAAGCCCAACCGGGTGACGTGGCTCCTGTGGTGGCTGTTCCCGATGATCGGGTTCGTCGCGCAGCGTGCCCAGGGCGTGGAGGCGCTGTCGTGGGCGACCTTCGCTGCAGGCTTCACGCCGCTGCTCATCGTGATCGCGTCGTTCCTCAACAAGGACGCCTACTGGAAGACCGAGCGCCGCGACTACGTCCTGATGGCCGCCGCAACCGTCGGGATCGTCATCTCGGTCGTGGCCAACAGCCCCAACATCGCGATCCTGTTCGCACTCGTCGCCGATGCGCTGGCCGGCGTGCCGACCCTGATCAAGGCGTATCGACGCCCGGAGACGGAAAGCTGGATCGCATATGCCATCAGCACGTTTGGGTTCGGGCTTGCCGTCCTCGCCGTTCCGACATTCACCTTCGAGCACGCGGGGTTCATCGCCTACCTGTTCGGGGTTAACCTGACGCTGGCACTGCTGTCATCGAGGGGACGGCAGCGCGCGATGGTCACTGCGGCGTGATCACCGCCGGCTGAGGACACCGAGGATGCGACGCGGCGGTCAGTGCTCGGTGACGCCGGTGAACGTCCAGCCGTCGATCCGGAGCGCGGGCACGACCGCGGATCCAAGAAACCCTCGGAGCGTCTTTCGACTGCTGCCGACGGCGGACACACCCGCAATCGCGTCGAGGTAGGACTGGGTGAATCGCAGATTGCGGACCGGGCCCACGATCTTTCCGCCCTCCACCAGGAAGGTCCCGTCGCGGGTCATGCCGGTGATCATGGCGAGCTTGGGATGGACCACGTTGGTGTAGTGGAACCGGGTCACCAGCAGGCCGCGGTCCAGGCCGCCGATCAGCTCGTCGCGCGAGGTGGAACCGGCCGACATGACGACGTTGATCGGGAATGGACCGTAGGGATTTGGCGCGGGCAGGCCGTGCCCGGTTGAGGCACGACCGGCGCGCGCTGCGGTCTGCGAATCGAAGACGACCTCCTGGCAGACGCCGCGCTCGACGAGCGGTACGCGCTCCTTGACGACCCCCTCGTAGTCGAAGGACATCGGGAGGCCGTGCGGGTCGGACCCGTCATCGACGATCGTCACGAGGTCGGAGCCAACGCGGCGGCCGGCCTCGAAGAACGACCGTTCCTCCTGGACCGCGAGCGACGAGAACCCGACGTACCCGAGCATGTCGGTGATGTCGACGACCGCGTACTCCTCGAGCACGACGGGGTAGTCGCCCGCCGGCACGGACACGGGGTTGTCGCTGGCGCGGGCCTTCGCAGCCGCCTCGCGCCCGATGGCTGCCGCATCGATCTCGGTCGCATCCCGGCTCACCGCCTCGGCGTAGCCGGTGCCGCCATCGGGGGACATCTGGACGGTCAGCAGCTGCGACGAGGTCCGGCGCTCCGCGGCCCGGATCCCTCGGGAGTTCGCAACCGCGACGGCCTCCGAGTCCGTGGAGAACGAGCCGAACGCGGTCACGCCGGCGGCATCCGCAGCGGCGATGACGGCGCGGACGCCGTCGGCGCGGAACTCCGGCGTCGCCTGCGCGCTGCCCGCGGACCACGCATCGGCGGTTCCGCCACTGACGCCGGAGCCGGCTGCGGGCGAGGGGAGTCCTGCCCAATCCTCGAGCTCCTCGCAGCTCCGGGCGATCGCCGCGGCGCGGTGGACCAGCGATCGCAGCCCATCCGAATCGACCTTGCCGGTGGAGACCACCGCGATCCGCCGCCCGACCACGTGCCGGAGGTTCACGGTCAAGGACCGCTCCGCCACGTTCTGGTGGATCTCGCTGTTCGCGAAACGGGTCAGCGCGGAATCGCCGGCCATTACGAGGACTTCCGCCTCGGTCGCGCCGATGCGGAGTGCGCGCTCCAGGACATCCTCGGCGAGTGCCAGCGCTGCCTGCGGGTCATCCGCACCAACAACGCGCGACCCCGACGCGCCCGAGGCGCCCGACGCGCCCGCGCCGCCGCCGTCCGTCACCATTTGCCGACCCCCACCTGGACGTCGCGGAAGCGCGCACCCGGGACGGCATGCCCAACGCGAGCGGTCTGTGACGGCTCCCCCTTGCCGCAGTTCGGCGTCCCCAGCATCACGAAGCTCCGCTCGTCACCGACCGCGTCGCACGATCGCCAGAACTCGTAGGTGATCCCGGTGTACGTGGGGTTCTTGAAGAGCCGGCCCTTCTTGCCGTTCTTCACCTCGTAGGCGACCTCGGTCGCGAACTGGAAGTTGAGCCGCCGATCGTCGATCGACCAG
>DATLEG010000288.1:0-2189 GCA_035525465.1 Saccharimonadales bacterium (SeqCode) | reverse complement strand
GAGATGGCCCGCCAGATGGTCACGAAGTACGGCATGAGCGAGAAGCTCGGACCGCTGCAGTACGGCAAGAGCGACGAGATGATCTTCCTCGGCCGTCAGATCTCTGAGGAGAAGAACTACTCCGAGGACACCTCCAAGATCATCGACAGCGAGGTCCACGAGATCGTCGACCGGGCCCGCCGCCGCGCGTACGAGGTGCTCACCCGGAATCGGGACAAGCTCGACGCGGTCGTGGCCAAGCTCATCGAGCAGGAGACGCTCTCGAGCGACGAGTTCAACAAGCTGTTCGACGACGACGACGCCAGCGGGACGCCGGTCGCGGCTTCCAGCGGGCCGTCGGACTCGGGCCCCTCGGGTCTTCCGGCCGGCTCGCCGCCGGAGCCCGAGGAGCGGCGGCGGACGGGCAAGGGTCCGGCTCCGGCACCGACACCGGCCTCGCGAGCGTCGGCCCGGTTCCTGCTTAGGGGCCGGGCATGAGCGAGCTGGTCCACACCGCGCAGACCGTCATCGCGAGCGACGAGCGCTTCCGCTTCGTCGTTCTGACGGCATTCACGGCGGTGCTCGCGGTGGCATTCCTGGTGCTGCTCATCTCCGATCAGGTGCAGGCCTCCGTCCTCTAGTCAGCGCTCCTCTGGTGCCTCCTCGAGTGGTCCCGACCGGCGGCGGGAGTCGGACGGGGCTCGGGTGATCGGCGCGGAGGTCTTGGCCGAGAGGCCGGCGCTCAGGTCGCTACGGGAGATCCGTTCGTCCAGCCGTTCGGCCATCGGGCTGGTGGCTTCGGGTGTCGCGACCGCGGCGCGGATCTCGGCGATGAAGGGACCGACCAGGAGTCCGGTCATCCCCGTGGCGATGAGGGTGCCGGTAGCGACCCGGAGCTCCAGGCGGACCCCCGCAGGCAGGATCCCCTCGACGAGGGTGGGGACGCCGGAGAGCACGAGCAGCGACATCGCGATGATGTAGGCGGCGGAGGCGAAGGTGTAGATCGCCATACCGTGCTCGTGGCGCGTCCTGGGTAGGCGCGGATGGCGGACGAGGTCGGCGAAGACGAAGCGCAGGGCCTTGCGCCGCAGGGCGTTCACGTTCATCAGGTCTTCGAGCACGTAGTAGCCGTCGAACTCCAGGAGCGGCGAGAGGTTCACCAGCAGGCTCAGGAAGTTGGCGACGCCGAGCCAGATGGCGAGATCCTGGGCCTGCCCCGTCGTGAGCGCGGCGGTGATGCCGAGGATCCCGCCGAACGCGAAGTTGAACAGCGGACCCGCGGCGTTCACCGCGATCCGCCGCCCGCGGGACACGAACCAGGCATCCGAGGTGTCGACCCACATCACCGGTGTGAAGAACATGAGCCCGACACCGGCGCGGCCCACGCGCCGTCCCTCCGCCTTCGTGGCGATCGCGTGTGCCGCCTCATGGCCGGCTCCCGCCACGGCAAGCCCGAGGAACGCGACCAGGAGGCCGCCGAGGCCGAAGTCCGCGGGTGTCGCCTCGCGGCAGGTCCGCCAGAAGGCGATCCCGCCGACGGTCCCCAGCAGCAGCGCCGCGACGAGACCCGCCCGCCCGAAGAAGACGCCGAAGACCCGCTGCAGTCGTGCCGCGAGCGCATCGGCGCTGGCCAGCTCGACCCGCGGCGCGAGCACAAGATCAAGAAGGCGGAGGAGACGGGCGTCAGGTGCGTCGGTCGTGATCCGTGGCGCGCTCGCGAACCCGGCGGCCTGCAGGGTCGCCACGGTGGCGAAAACGGTGGCGGGATCGTCGA
This sequence comes from Saccharimonadales bacterium (SeqCode), assembly GCA_035525465.1. Taxonomy (GTDB): domain Bacteria; phylum Chloroflexota; class Limnocylindria; order P2-11E; family P2-11E; genus UBA4735. The sequence continues at coordinate 436 of DATLEG010000288.1, read as the reverse complement.
CGCCGCTCCGCTCCGCCTCGCGGATGGCGATGTCCCGGAGCCTGCGGGTACCGTCGAGGTCCTCGTAGATCGCCAGACCCCGCCGGGCGAGCCGGAGGTAGGTACCGCTGGTCGGCTCGTAGAGGATGACGCACTCCTGGTCGTCGGGTGCGTCGGTGATGGCGACCCGCCCGACCCGCCGTGGCGCGTGCCGGGACTGCATCGCCGACTCCAGGCGCGCCACGACCGCGCGGTACTTTCCGATGATCCGCCGCGCATCGTCGCCACCGAGCCGGTACGCGGTGACCGGTCCCGAGGCCCGCACCGTCGCGGTCCGTGCGGAACCGGTGAGGGCGGAGATCTTGCCGATGAATGAGCCGGCGCCCAGATGCGCGATGTGCAGCTCGCCTTCTCCCCGCACGACGTCCACGTCGCCGGTCCGGAGCAGGTACGCGTC
>DATLEG010000287.1:0-4007 GCA_035525465.1 Saccharimonadales bacterium (SeqCode) | reverse complement strand
AAGATGGCGATGAGCATCCCCAGGAGGCCGCCGAACGCGAGCGCATCGGCCGAGCCGTAGAGGCCCGTCGTCACCAGCGCGGGAAGGACCTCGGGGAGGTAGGACGTCGGACCGAAGACGCCCTGCTGGAGCGCGACGGCCAGAACGATGAGCGAAAGCACGATGAAGAGCCCGAAGAACGCGACCAGCAGACCGTGCCAGCTGGTGCGGTATCCGGCCATCCGCCCGGCGATGTAGCCACCGATGAGGTACGCGAGACCGACCCCGACGATCACCGGGACGGCGGCCGCGATCGATCGATCGCTCGGATAGGCGTTCTGCAGCAGTGCGGTGATCAGGGGCGAAAGGAGCGCCGCGACCCCGAGGGTCGCGAGCCAGCCACCGAGGACCGAGCCCCACGCCGTGTGGGAGCGGACCGCGACAGCAACGTTGTCGACCTGTTTGATGATTCTGGCCATGTTCGTCCCTCGCTTTTCCGAAGGTATTGCGCGCCCTCTGGCGTGCCACCCTCGGTCATGCAAGCACTGGGCCACCCGCCAGTAGCTCGCTTGGCCGCTCGGTCAGCCCAGGTCGATCAGGGGCGGTCGCCGTTGTAGGCGTGCAGAGTCTTCAAATAAATCGGTCCGTTCCCAGGGAAGGTCGAGGTCCGGGCGCCCGAAGTGGCCGTAGGCCGCGGTCTGCAGGTAGATCGGGCGGCGAAGGGCGAAGCGCTCGATGATCTCCTGCGGTCGGAAGTCGAAGTGCTCGTCAATGAGGTGCCGGATGACCTCGTCGCTCACCGTGCCGCTCCCGAACGTCTCGACGTTCAGCGAGACCGGCTTCGCCACACCGATCACGTAGGCGATCTGGATCTGGCAGCGCCGCGCAAGTCCCGCGGCGACCACGTTCTTCGCGACGTAGCGCGCGGCGTACGCGCCCGAGCGGTCGACCTTGGTCGGATCCTTCCCGCTGAACGCCCCGCCGCCATGCGGGGCGTACCCGCCGTAGGTGTCGACGATGATCTTGCGCCCGGTGAGCCCGGCGTCGCCCATCGGCCCGCCGATCACGAACTTGCCGGTGCCGTTGATGACGTAGCGCGTGTCGTCGTCGAGGAGCGCGGCCGGGATCGCGGCACGGACCACGACCTCCTTCACCTCACGCTGGAGCCGCGCGAGGTCGATGTCCTCGTCGTGCTGGGTCGCGACGACGACGGTGTGGACCCGCTTCGGTACGCCCTTGTGGTACTCGACGGTGATCTGCGCCTTTCCATCCGGTCGCAGGTATGGGATGGCACCCGACCGCCGCGCGGTGGCAAGCCCTCTCGCGACGGCATGCGCGAGCGTGATCGGAAGCGGCATGAGCTCCGGGGTCTCGTCGACGGCGAAGCCGAACATCATCCCCTGGTCCCCCGCTCCCAGCTCGGTGCCATCGTCCTGCGCGCGGTCGACGCCCTGCGCGATGTCCGGAGACTGCGGCTTGATCGCGGTGAGGACGCCGCAGGTCTCGTGGTCGAACCCGTAGTGGGCGTTGGTGTAGCCGATGTCCTTCACCACGCGTCGCACGATCCCGATGACATCGACGTACGCGTTGGTCGTGATCTCACCGGCCACGAGCACGGTCCCGGTCGTCGTCATCGTCTCGCAGGCGACCCGGGCCAGGGGGTCCTTCGCCAGCAGGGCATCGAGGACCGCATCGGACACCTGGTCGCAGAGCTTGTCCGGGTGACCCTCGGTGACCGACTCGCTCGAGAAGAGCACCGAGTCGGAGGTGAAGAAGCTCATCGACACTTAGGTGCCGGACTTCCAGGAGTTCGCGTAGGTCGCCTGCTCCTCGGTCATCGTGTCGATGCGCATCCCCATCGCCGCGAGCTTGCTGCGGGCGATCTGCTGATCCAGCTCGTGGGGGACCGGATAGACGTTCGGGGCCAGCTCGGAGCCGTGCTGGAGCAGGTACTCGATCGCGAGGACCTGGTTCGAGAACGACATGTCCATCACCGCGGCGGGGTTCGCCTCGGCTGCGGCGTGATTCAGGAGGCGTCCCTCGGCCAACAGGAAGACCTTCCGCTTCCCGAGGCTGAACTCCTCGACGAACGGCCGGATCGTCCGGCGGCCGGAGGAGCGCTCGACCAGGGCCCCGATCTCGATCTCATCGTTGAAATGCCCGGCGTTCGCCAGGATCGCGCCGTCCTTCAGCGCGCCGAAATGCGCTCTTCCGATCACGTTGAGGTTCCCGGTGGTGGTGATGAAGATGTCGCCCCGCTCGGCCGCGTCGGCCATCGGCATGACCTGGTAGCCGTCCATCGCCGCCTCGAGACCGCGCAGGGGCTCGACCTCGACGACGATGACGATCGCGCCCATGCCGCGGAGCCGCGAGGCGACCCCCCGGCCGACCCATCCGTACCCGGCCACCACCGCGGTCTTTCCGGCGATGAGGATGTTCGTCGCGCGCATCAGGCCGTCGACCGCCGACTGGCCGGTCCCGTACTGGTTGTCGAACATGTGCTTCGTCCGGGCTTCGTTCACCGCGATGATCGGGTAGGCAAGGACCCCTTCGTTGGCCATCGCGCGCAGGCGGATGACGCCGGTCGTGGTCTCCTCGGTCCCGCCCTTCACGTCCGCGAGGAGCTCCTTTCGGGTGGTGTGGAGGAGCGTCACGACATCCGCGCCGTCGTCCATCGTGATCTGCGGCCGCGTCGCCAGCACCGCGTCGATGTGGCGGAAATAGGTGTCGCGGTCCTCCCCCTTGCGGGCGAACGTGGCGATCCCCTCTTTCACCAGGGCCGCGGCGGCCTCGTCCTGCGTCGACAGCGGGTTGGACGCGCAGAGCGCCACCTCGGCCCCGGCATCACGCAGGGTCATCGCGAGATTGGCGGTCTCGGTGGTCACGTGCAGGCAGGCGGCGATCCGCAGGCCCTTGAACGGCTGCTCCTTCGCGACCCGCTCGCGGATCTCGGCGAGGACCGGCATCTCCCGACCGGCCCAGGCGACCCGGCGCGCGCCGGCCTCGGCCAGGCCCGGATCGGTGACATCGGATGCGCTGGTGGTGGCGACGCTCATGACGTTCTCCCGAACAGATTCTTGGTGAGACGCTCCCAGACGGCGCGGCGGACGGCCGGTCCTTCCACGAACGAGGCGTGCTCGCGGTACCCGAGCCGGCGGTAGACGGAGATCGCGGTGACGTTGTCCTGCCGCACATTCAGCACGACGTCGCGGTGGGACTCCAGGGCCGCCTGGGTGACCGCCGAGGTGCAGCTCGTGGCGAGCCCAAGGCCCCGATGCGCGAGGCGGGTCAGGACGTTCCCGACCGCCGCGATCCCCGCCGTCCCGGAACGGACGTGGGTCCCCGCGGCGGCCACGAGCAGCGAGCCGGCGTAGACCCCGAAGTAGATCTCGCGCTCGAGCCGCGCCGGCGTGAAGTACGAGCGCGAGGCGGAGCCATACAGATCCAGGACGTCGGCGAGCCGCTCCGGCCCAAGGCGCACCAGATCGCGATTCACCCGGGGACGGAAGGAGGTGGCGGTCACGACCATCCGGTGCATCCGGTCACAGCGCTCGAAGCGATAGGTCTGCTCGAGCGCCAGCCGGCCCTGCGGCGGTGTGGCGACGATGAGACGCGGCTCGTGGATGCCCTCCCGAAAGAGCTGGGCGAGCGCATCGGGCTCCCCCATCGCGAAGCACGGCCGGAACGGAAGCACCTCGACCAGGAGCGCGGCAGCCACGATCTGGTCCTCCCGCCGGGCGACCCACCAGCGGCACTGGTCGACGTTCTCGGGATCGAGATCAGCCAGCGCGTACGCGGCGAGGAGGCGGTCCCGCTCGAAGAAGGCGCGCACGCTCACGGCTGGCGCGTGGGCGTCGAGCTGGACATCCGGGAGCAGCGGGGCCGCGGTCATGACACCTCCCTGGGTCTGGGGGGTCTCAGGGTCGGGCTAGACCGAGCGGGGCTCCGCCGCTAGCGCGTAGAGGGAGAGTTTACACCTCGATGAGGGTCGCGATGTCGTAACCGGCGAGGCGGTCGCGGCCCTTGAG
>DATLEG010000280.1:0-2056 GCA_035525465.1 Saccharimonadales bacterium (SeqCode) | reverse complement strand
CCGGCCGTGGTCGCGGTCGTGCTTCCCGGTGACCGCGAGGCGAATCAGGCGAAGCTTCGAAAGCTCCTGGATGTTCCGCAGATCGTCTTCGCGTCGGACGCCGAGGTCGCCGCCGCCGGAGGCGTCGCCGGGTACCTCGGTCCGGGTGGCCTTCGCCTACGCACCGTGGTGGACTCCAGCGTCGAGCCGCGCGGCTACATCGCCGGTGCGAACCGCTCCGGGGCGCACCAGAGGAACGTCGTCCCCGGGCGTGACTTCGGTGCTGCCGAGCGGGCCGACGTGCACGATGTCCGTGCGGGGGACGACTGCCCGCGGTGCGGCGGTGAGCTCGCGCTCCGTCGGGGCGTCGAGGTCGGGAACATCTTCGCTTTCTCGACGTATTACTCGGAGAAGATGGGTGCGACCTTTCTCGCTGAAGATGGGACCAGACGGCCGCTCATCGGCGGCAGCTACGGCATCGGTGTGGGCCGGGCGGTGCAGACGATCATCGAGACCCGTCACGACGAGCGCGGGATCGTCTGGCCGTTCGCGGTCGCGCCGTTCGAGGTGCACGTGATCTCGCTGCCGGCCAACGACGAGGCGGTGCGTGCCCGGGCGGACGAGCTCGTCGCCGATCTCGAGCGGCGGGGGATCGAGGTCCTCTACGACGACCGCGACGAGTCCGCGGGAGTGAAGTTCGCTGATGCCGACCTCATCGGGATCCCGTTCCGGGTGACGGTGAGCCGGCGCTCGCTGAAGGGCGACCAGATCGAGCTGAAGCCGCGCGACGCGAGCGAGCCGGAGCTCGTCGCCCGCGATCTGGCAGCCGACCGGATCGTCGCCGACGTCCGGCGCTGCCGCGACGGGGCGGCGTGACCACCGAGCGGCCGGTCGCGCCACAGGCGCATGAGGAGGAGCACGCGCTCGAGACGACCCTCCGCCCACAGCGCCTTGCCGACGACGACTACATCAACCAGGACAAGGTGAAAGGCAATCTGCGCATCCTCATCGAGGCCGCCCGCAAGCGGGGCGAGGCGCTGGAGCACATCGCGCTCTACGGACCGCCCGGCGTGGGAAAGACCTCGCTCGCGAATGTCATCGCCCACGAGCTGGGAACGCCGATCCGGATCACGAGCGGTCCGGCGATCGAACGCGCGGGTGATCTCGCCGCCATCCTCACCAACCTCGAGCCGGGCTCGATCCTGTTCGTGGACGAGATCCACCGGCTGCCGCGGATCGTCGAGGAGGTCCTCTATCCGGCGATGGAGGACTTCCATCTCGACATCGTGCTGGGCAAGGGGCCCGGGGCGCGGACGCTTCGGCTCCCGTTGCCGCGGTTCACCCTGGTGGGCGCCACCACCCGGATCGGGAGGTTGTCGTCTCCGCTGCGCGACCGGTTCGGTGCGACCTACCGCCTGGATCTGTTCACCCCGGCATCGCTCGAGCGCGTGGTGGCGCGGTCTGCCCGCATCCTCGGCGTGGTGATCGACCCGGCCGCGGCGACCGAGATCGCCCGCCGCTCGCGCGGGACCCCGCGGATCGCCAATCGCTGGCTGAAGCGCGTGCGCGACTTCGCCCAGGTCCGCCACGATGGCGTCATCTCGCTCGCCGTCGCGCGCGAGGCGCTCGCCGCGCTCGAGGTCGATGAGGCCGGGCTCGACGCGGTCGACCGGATGCTCCTTCGGGCGATCACCGTGAAGTTCTCCGGTGGTCCGGTCGGCCTGGAGACCCTCGCCGCCGCGGTGAGCGAGGATGCCGAGACGATCGAGGATGTGTATGAGCCCTATCTCCTCCAGGAGGGCTATCTCCAGCGCACTCCCCGCGGGCGGGTCGCGACGGAGGGGGCCTACCGCCACCTCGGCCTGACCCCGCCGGTCCGTGCCGCGAATCTCTGGGATGAAGGGGCCGCCGGCCGGCATGAATGACGACTTCGATCTCGACACCGCGATCGCGCAGGACGACCTCATCCTCCACTACCAGCCGATCGTGTCGCTGCGCGACCAGGGGGCGGTCGCCGGGGTCGAGGCGCTGCTCCGCTGGCGTCGCCCGGAGGGGCTGGTCGCGCCGTTCGCGTTCC
>DATLEG010000039.1:0-2465 GCA_035525465.1 Saccharimonadales bacterium (SeqCode) | reverse complement strand
GCCCTGCGGCGTGTCCCCGCAGGCCGACGCGATGCAGATCAGGCCGAACACCGAGCCGCGTCCGAAGCATTTGGTGAAGCGCATCGCGTCCTCCGGGAAGAAACAGACCAAGTCCATTTCTAGAGCGCCGGCCCGCCGGTTTGTTATGAGGGAAGCCCGCCGCGGACGAATGCCGTCGCTTTACACCCGCCACCTCCGGCGGTAGACTTTCGGCCATGCCCTACCGCGACTTGCAGCACTTCATCGAAGTCCTCGAGCAGAAAGGCCTTCTGAAGCGGATCAAGACCGAGGTCTCGCAGGACCTGGAGATCGCCGAGATCACCGACCGCGTCAGCAAGAAGGGCGGACCCGCCCTTCTCTTCGAGAACGTGAAGGGCCACTCCACCCCCGTGGCCATCAACCTGTTCGGGACGAACGAGCGGATGGCCCTCGCGCTCGACGTCGACACCCTCGAGAAGCTCCCGGAGAGGCTCGGCTCCATCCTCGCGCTCGCGATGAACCCGCCCACCGGAGGGTTCCTCGAGAAGGTCAAGGCCCTGCCCAAGCTCATGGAGATGGCGAGCTTCATGCCGAAGTCCGTCGGCGGCGGGATGTGCAAGGACGTGATCCTCAAGGGCGACCAGGTCGACCTCTCCAAGTTCCCGATCCTGAAATGCTGGCCCGAAGACGGCGGCCGCTTCATCACGTTCCCGCTCGTGTTCACCTACGACCCCGAGACCGGCAAACGCAACGTCGGGACCTACCGCATGCAGGTCTACGACCGCAACACCACCGGGATGCACTTCCACTGGCACAAGGACGGCGCCCGCCACCTGCGGAAGTCGACGACGCCGCTCCAGATCGCCGTCGCCATCGGCTGCGATCCCGCGATGTGCTTCGCCGCGACCCTGCCGCTGCCGCCGGACGTCGACGAGTGCCTCTTCGCCGGGTTGGTGCGCCAGGAGGCCACGCGGCTCACGAAGTGCGAGACGCTCGACATCGAGGTCCCGGCGAACGCGGAGATCATCCTCGAGGGCACGGTGGATCCGGCGGAGCGGCGCCGCGAGGGCCCCTTCGGCGACCATACGGGCTACTACTCGCTCGACGACGACTTCCCCGTCTTCCGCGTCAACACGATCACCCACCGGGCCAAGCCGGTCTACCACACGACGATCGTCGGTCCGCCCCCGCAGGAAGACGGCTTCATCGGCTACGCGATCGAGCGGCTCATGCACCCGCTCATGAAGATGCAGATCCCCGAGCTGGTCGACTACCACATGCCCATGGAGGGCGTGTTCCACAACCTGATGATCGTGTCGATCCAGAAGCGCTTCCCCGGCCACGCGCGGAAGGTGATGCACACGATCTGGGGCCTCGGCCAGGCGATGTTCACCAAGACCATCGTCGTGGTGGACGAGGACGTCAACGTCCACGACTACCGCGAGGTGACCTGGAAGGCGCTGAACCACATCGACCCCGAGCGCGACATCGAGTTCGTGATGGGCCCCATCGACATCCTCGACCATTCCTCGCGCCTCGCCGGCTACGGATCGCACATGGGCATCGACGCGACCACCAAGACGCCCGGCGAGGGCTTCACGCGCCGCTGGCCCGCCGAGCTCAAGATGAGCCCCGAGATCCGCGCCATCGTCGACAAGAAGTGGAAGGAGCTGGGCCTCTAGATGCCGCGATCCCCGGAACGCGGCGGAGCGCTGGTCAAGGCCCTCCTCGCCTTCCTCGGGCTCGCGGGCCTGGGCGCTTCGGGCTTCGGCATCTGGTGGCTGGCCACCGAAGGCGACCGCGTCCTCGAGCGCTTCGCGGCCGACACCTCAAGTTACATCGACATCACGTTCAAGGTGGACTCAAAGGGCAACCGCAGCGACAAGGTGTCGACGACCCGGAAGTTCTCCGACCTGGCGACAACCACGCTCAAGGCGATCCGCTAGGCGCGCGGATCGTCGGGGGCGCGCAGTCCGGGCTCCTTCGGGCTTCCGCTCAGGGCGATCAGGACGGCGAGCCCGGCGACTCCGAAGACGCCTCCCACGGCGACCGAGATCCAGACCTGACGCCAGAACCCCCACGCCGCCCCGCCGAAGACCAGCGCAAGGGCCACCCCGACCACGCCATAGACCCGGAACGGCGGAAGGCTCATCGTCCGGTCACTTCCCCACGAAACGGCGAAACGTCCCCAGGACCTGACTGTAGACCTTCTCGTTGGCGTCCCAGTTCTGCTGGTCGGCGTGCAGGGTGACGAAGTGCGTGAGGGACACGCTGGTGACCATGTCCTCGACAGAGCGAAGTTTGAAACGGTCGGCCGTCGCGGTGTACGTCATGCGGATGGCTTGGTAGCCGTCCACGGTGACGATCTCGCCCCCGCCCAGTTGGATATCGGTGTAGCCGGACTGCTGCAGCTTTTTCCCCATCACCGAGTGCGACCTCTGAATCTCATTCGTTCCGACGGTGACCAGGCCGACGGAGTTGTGCGA
>DATLEG010000275.1:0-3307 GCA_035525465.1 Saccharimonadales bacterium (SeqCode) | reverse complement strand
CGCAGAAGCTCTTTGGCCTCGATCCGGAGCGCTTCGGGCTCACGTTCGACGTGGCGCTGCACATGGGCACGCTGCTCGCGGTCTTCCTGTATTTCTTTCGCACCTGGGTCGGGCTGGTGCGTGACCTGCTCTCCGGGCGCTGGCGGGTCCCACTGCTCCTGGTCATCGGGACGATCCCGGGCGCCATCGCCGGCGTGCTCCTGGAAGGGCTGGTCTCGCGCGAGCTTCGCAGCCCGCTGCTCATCGCCGCGATGTTGGTCGTCGGCTCGGCCATCTTCATCCTGGCCGAGCGGCTCGGTACCCAGCGCCGCGGGATGGGGACGCTCTCGTTCGGCGACGCCCTCCTCATCGGCACCGCCCAGGCGATCGCCCTCGTTCCCGGCCTCTCCCGCTCCGGGATGACGATCTCGGCCGGGCTCGGGAGTGGGCTGCGGCGCGGGGAGGCGACCGCGTTCAGCTTCCTGCTCTCCACGCCGATCATCGCCGGCGCCGGGGCGAAGACCCTCCTCGATCTGCGCAAGGCGTCGGTCCTGTTCGAGCAGCCGGGGGTCGTGGCCGTCGGCTTCGTCGTGTCCTTCCTCGCCGGGCTGGCCGCGGTGAGCTTCCTCGTGCGGCTCCTGCGCGGCCACACCCTCGCCTGGTTCGTCCCCTACCGGGTCGCGGTGGCGGTCGCCATCGTCATCGCCGTGGCGCTCGGCGCGCTCTAAGAAGGAGGAACAGATGGATCTTGGATTGAGGGACAAGCGGATCCTCGTCGCCGCCGCGAGCAAGGGTCTGGGTCGCGCGGTCGCGCAGGAGTTCGTCCACGAGGGCGCCCGGGTGGCCATCTGCAGCCGCGAGCAGGGGACGATCGATCAGGTCGCGCAGGAGCTCGGCGGGGGCACCGTGGGGATCGCCGCAGATGTGAGCACCGAGGTCGGCTGCCGCACCTTCATCGAGAATGGGTCCGCGGCGCTCGGGGGCATCGACATCCTCATCGTGAACGCCGGAGGACCGCCGCCGGGTCGTTTCGACGACCTCGACGATGCCGCCTGGCAGAAGGCCGTCGATCTCACGCTGTTCTCCGCCGTCCGGCTGACCCGCCTCGCCCTTCCGGAGCTGCGGAAGGCGAAGGGCTCGATCGTGTTCTCGACCTCGACCTCGGTCCGCCAGCCGACCCAGTATCTGAACCTCATCCTCTCGAACGCCATACGCGGGGCCGTCCACGGCATGCTGAAGACGCTCTCAGGGGACCTCGCGAAGGAGGGGATCCGGGTGAACGCGGTCCAGCCGGGCCGGATCGCCACCGACCGGCTCATCGAGCTCGACACCTTCACCGCCAAGCGCGAAGGCCTCACCCCCGAGGCGGTGCGCGAGCGCTATGAGCGCACCGTCATCCCGCTGGGCCGCTACGGAGATCCGGAGGAGTTCGCGGCCGCGGTCGTCTTCGTCGCGTCCCCTCGGGCGTCATACATCACCGGGGTGTCGCTCCAGGTCGACGGCGGCATGCTCATGTCGCTGTTTTGATCCCCCGGCGCCCGGGGAGGCGGTAGTGGATCCGATCGACCTGGCGATCCTCGTCGCCGGTCTGGCCTTCGCCGGATTCGCGAAAGGCGCGACGGCGATGGGGCTCCCGCTCATCGCGACACCGATCCTCGCCGGGGTCTTCGGCCCCCGGCCGGCGGTGGTGATCATGAGCATCCCGATCCTCGTCTCGAACTCCCTGCTGCTCGTCCAGCGTGGCCGCTCGCTCCGGGTGATGCGCTCGATCCTGCCGATCCTCATCGCTGGAGCGATCGGGAGTGTGGCCGGCGTGCTGCTCCTCTCGCGGATCGACCAACGGGTCTTCGCCCTGGTCATCGCCGCGCTCGTCCTCTTCTTCCTCCTCCGCGGCGACCGGATCCTGGGGACCGACCCGGCGTCGCGACGACTCCGCTGGGGCGGACCGCTCCTTGGCCTCGTCGCCGGAACGGCGCAGGGCAGCACCTCGATCGCCAGCCCGCTCATCGGCTCGTTCTTCCACGCGCGCCGGCTGCCGCCGGAGGAGTACGTGATCGTGCTCGCGGCGATCTTCCAGCTGAATTCGATCGTTCAGGTGATCGGCTTCGTGCTTCTGGGCCTGTATACCCCGGAGCTGGTGGCGATCGGCCTGCTTGGTCTGGTGCCCACCCTCCTGGCACTGGGGGCCGGGATCTGGGCCCGGGGCCGGCTCGAAGAACGGCGGTTCCGCCAGCTCATCGTCATCCTTCTCGTCCTGAGCGTGGTGCATCTGCTGTGGCGCACCTTCGCGGGCTAGTGGCCCAGGCCGGCAGGCGTGCCGCGGACGGTACGCTGTCGACGTGACCGATCCAGACGCGGAGATCGCGCGTCCCCCGATCCAGCGGTGGTGGGTCACCTATGTGCTCGTGGGCGCCGCGGCCATCGTCGCGGTCATCGCCGCGCTGCGATCCCTGAGAGAGCTGCTCGCGCCGCTCGGGCATCTCGCGCTCGTGCTGCTCTTCGCGATCGTGCTCGCGTTCGTGCTCAGCCCGCTCGTCGGCCGGATCGAGCGCGCGGTCCATCGTCGGGCCATCGCGGTGGCGATCACGTTCATCGTCGCCCTTGCGGTGCTCGTGGCGGTCATCGTCGTCATCGCCGCCCCGCTGGTGCGCGAATCCGGACGGCTCTCCGAGGCGCTTCCCGGATACGTCGCCCAGCTCCAGAGCGGACAACCGGTGATGGTGCTCGGCTATCAGCTCCCTGACGAGGTGCGTCAACGGGCGGGGAGCGCGATCGCGTCGGTCGGCGGCGGCTTCGCCGAGCAGGCGGTGAGCATCGTGGTCGGGCTGCTCTCGGCGATCGTCGACGTCTTCCTCGTCCTCGTCATCGCCCTGTACCTGCTCCTTGATACCCGCCGGATGCGCTCCTTCTTCCTGCGGCTCATGCCGCTGCGACAGCGCGCGCACGCCGAGCGGGTCGAGGCGGAGGTGGTGCGGGTGTTCGGCGCGTACGTCCGCGGGCAGCTCATCCTCGCGCTGGTCGTCGGGATCGCCTCCACGGCGGCCCTGCTCCTGCTCGGCGTCCCCTACGCGATCGTGCTCGGCGTCCTGGCCGGCATCCTCGAGCTCGTGCCGATGCTGGGGCCGATCCTCGGAGCCGTGCCCGCGGTGCTCGTCGCGCTCTTCCAGCCATTCCCGCTGGTGCTCTGGGTCGTGCTCGCCTTCGTGATCATCCAGCAGCTCGAAGCGAATCTCCTGGTGCCGCGGATCTCGGGCCACGCGGTGGGCCTCCATCCGCTCGCCGCGATGCTCGCGCTCATCGCCGGCCTCGAGATCGGCGGGATCGTGGG